>JAIWOE010000144.1 GCA_020217165.1 Desulfovibrio sp.
CGGTCACGCCCACGGCCGCACCACGCGCAAGCGAAGACGCCCCGTTTCCGAATCGGGTACCGGACCGCCGCTTGTTCGTCACATGCCTGTTGCGCGCCACACCTGCCATGGGTGTACATCCTGCCTTGCTACGGCGCCGTGGCGCCAAGTTCGCCGGCCATGAGGGCCAGGTTTCGAATTTGTCCGGGCTGCGCCGGCTGCAGCCCCAGGGAGTTGCTCATTTCCTTAAGCCGATAGGGGGAGATGAGGTTTTCCCGCTCCAGCTGCAGCTTGTTCACCAGGGCGGCCTTGTTCTGAATCTCCTCCTCAATGGCCCGATACCGGTAGGCCAGGTCCACCCGCTCAATATTCAGCCACACGTGCATCACGGCCAGCACCAGGGTGATGCCGCCCAGGGCGATCCCACGCACGACGGAGCGGGAGGCCAGATTCGAGCCGCCGCCGTTTCGTTCCTGGGTCAAATAGCGCATAACATGCCCTCCTGCCGGTCACCGGGATGCGGTCCCGGGCCGGGACAACCGCTCGGCGGCCCGCAATTTGGCGCTGCGGGCGCGGCTGTTAGCCGCCTGCTCCGCCTCGCCGGGAACCACCGGTTTTTTGGTCAGAATCTTTACCGCAGGCGTCTTGCCGCAGCGACACCAGGGCGGGGTGCGGCCGCAATCGCAGCCAGCGGCCTGCTCCCGGAACGCCTGCTTCACCAGCCGGTCTTCCAACGAATGGAAGCTGATGATCGCCACACGCCCACCGACCTTGAGCCGGGGGACGATGCGCTTCAGGAAAAAGCCCAGCTCTTCCAGCTCGCGATTCACCGCCATGCGCAGCCCCTGGAAGGTGCGCGTGGCGGGATGATTGCGCGCCGTGCGCCGCCGCTGGGGCGGATACGCCAGGGACACCACCTCGGCCAAGTCCGCCGTGGTTTCAAAGGGCGCCTTGTCCCGGCGGGCCACGATGGCCCGGGCAATCTTGCCAGCCAAGGGCTCCTCCCCCAGATCCAGAATGATTTCCTTGAGGGCCTCGAACTCGGCGCGATTGACCAGCTGCAGTGCGGAAGGCTCCTCGGCCTGCTGATTCATGCGCATGTCCAGGGGCCCGTCATGCAGAAAACTGAAGCCGCGTGCGGGGTCATCCAACTGCAGAGAGGAGACGCCCACATCCAGCAACGCGCCATCCAGGGCGTCCCACCCCGCCGCATCCAGGGCGTCTTCAAACTCGCTGAACGGTGCATGCACCAGATGCACGGCGTCACCGAACTCGGCCAGACGCGCACGGGCCAGGGCCAGAGCCTGCGGATCACGATCCATGCCCAGGAGCTCGGCGCGGCCACCCTGGGCCCGCACGGCGTCCAGCATGGCATGGGCATGCCCGCCCAGCCCCAGGGTCCCGTCCAGATACCGGCCGCCCGGCCTGGGCTCCAGCAACGCAAGCACCTCCTGCACCAGTACGGAAGCGTGGCGAGGAGTCTCTTGCGCCGGGCCTGCATGCCCGACGACGGTCTGCCCGGAAAGGCCCTGCATGGTCGCGCTATCCGTCATCGCTCTCCCTTACAGTGGCAAATCCACCCCGCGGTCCACCAATTCGGCGGCCACATCGCTGAAATCCTGCTCTAGGGTCCGAGCCAGATGCTCCGGACTCCAGATCTCAAATTTTTCCAATTGCCCCACCAGCTCCACGTCCTTCTCAATGCCGGCGTAAGCCAGATGCGCCTCGGAAAGCCGCACCCTGCCCTGGGCATCGAGCACCAGCTCCTCGGCGCTGCCAATCACCAGCCGGCGAAAATCCCGCAGCTTGCGCGAGGCATTCTGCACCGAGGCCAGGGAGGCCTCGAAGGCCTGCCAGTCCGCCATGGGAAACCCGGCCAGGCAACCGTCATAACAGGTGAGCATGAACCGGTCGCCATCCCCACCCTCTCCGGGCCGCGAGGCCAACACGTCCCGGAATGCCCCGGGCAACATGAGCCGATGTTTGGGGTCAAGGCTGCGCTTCAAGCGCCCGCGAAACAGAAGCTGGGAACTCATGGACCCCCCGGCAGCCACCCGCGCCCACGCGCCTGGCGACCTGGCCGCTACCACTTTTTACCACAATTTCCCACTTCATCGCTGGAATCCAAGGAACTGTCAAGGAGCACTGCAACTATCCATCTAGACCATGTCTAAAAGAACTTTAACAAAAAGTAAATCGGTTTTTGGAAAAACATCCAACCCCCTTGAACTGTTGCTAGGGGGGCTTGCACACTCGGGATATTCATGCCAGAGTTGGAGTATTCCGTTTGCAGGTCCGCCATTGCAGTCCTGTCGATGTCGTTGGGAGCCAGGAATCCATGCCTGGGCCGGGCGCCCAGACATCACGCCACGGCGGTGCATGACGCCTCAACACTGCAACAGTGGAGGGATTTCCCCCCACGGGAGCGAATGTGCATGGCTGCAGTCAAAAGCACCATTCCGGACAATATTACGGAGGAATACTACCAGATCAGCCAGGAAATTCTGGTCAGTTTCCCCAAATACAGGCCGCCCTTGGATTTTTATCGATTCAGGGAGCAGATTGCCACCCTGGAGCCGTATTCCCGAAAGGGGCAGCGCCTGAGCAATCAGCAGGTGGAGGAGCTGGCCACCCTGTGCGAAAACGGGCTGCTGTTCGTTTCACGGTCGGACCATCCCGTGTATTCCACCCACATCTGCAAGCAGCTGGACTTGGTGCTGGTGGACGCCAACCTGCGTGAGGCGGAGATTGCGGATATCTTCATCCAGGCGTTTCACATGCGTCTGGAGGCGTTTTTCGAGCAGCCGGTGCAGGTGGTGTTTGACGCGCTGTATCGCGACATCATGGTGCTGACGGAATATCTCTCCCAAGACATGTACCGCATCCGCGCCCTCATGCGCCGGCTGCAGACCAAGCACTCCCTGGTGACGCATTCCGTGAACTGCGGCGTGGTGGGGCTGTGGCTGCTGCTCACATGGCGCAAGGGCGACCTGAAGCGCCGCGAGCTGGACCGCGGCGCCATGGCCGCGTTCCTGCACGACATGGGCATGTGCAAAATCCCCTCCTTCATCATCACCAAGACCCTGCCCCTGACCCAGGAAGAGCGCGCCAAGATCAACGCCCACCCCGGCGCGGGTCTCAAGCTCGCGGAAAAGTTGGGCCTGGCCTATGACGAAATGAAGCAGGGCATTTCCGAACACCATGAGCGTCTGGACGGCTCCGGCTACCCCCGCCGACTCAGCGAGTCCGAGATGAGCAACATGGGCAAGCTCATCGCCGTGGCGGACAGTTTTTGCGCCATGATTACCGACAGGCCCTACGCCAGCGCCATGACGCCCAAAGATGCCGCCAAGGCCCTGCTGGACGACGCCCGCCGCTACGATCAACGCTTTTCCAAGATGCTCCACACGGCCTACGCCGCGGGCGATTTGTAGCGCAGCGTTCCCTGGCCGCTCCCCTGGGAACACCGTGCTGGCAAGCGGTGTTCCCCCAGGCCGGAACTCTAAACAATGCTGCCGCAGGGCCACGGCGGCCCTCAGGGACCTTCCGTTCCCTGGGCCGCCCGGTGCTGAATCAACTGTGCCACGATACTCACGGCAATCTCCCCGGGGGTTTGTGCGCCGATGGTCAGGCCGATGGGACACGCCACCCGCGCAAAATCCGCGTCGGTGAAGCCCTCCTGCCGCAGGCGTTGGTAGGTGGCGACGCGCTTGGAGCGGCTGCCGATCATGCCGATCCAGCCCGCCGGCGTCCGCAGGACCTGGGCCAACACCGTGGCGTCGTGCCGGTGCCCGCGGGTGAGGATGGCCAGATGGCTGTGCGGCCCGAGGGCTTCTTCAGCCAGCTCGGAATCCCGGAACAGGTTGTCGTATGACGCAGGCACCACGATGCGTGCGGCTCCTGGAAAGCGGGCGGTATTGGCGAATTCGCATCGATCATCCACCACCACCACCCGAAAGCCGGCCACCTGGGCCACCTGGGCCGTGGCCTGGGAGACGTGTCCCGCGCCAAAAAGATATAAGGATGGCGGTGGGGCATGGGCTTCGGTCAACCGCCGTTGAGTCCCGCACGCCTGAAAATCCCAGCTGCCGGGAGTCCCTGCAGCATCGGCAGCATCGACGAACACATCCCGTCGCACCTGCAGCGGATCGCCTTCCAGGGTGGTGCACATGGTGGCGCAGCGTCCCGCGCCAAGGTGCCCGGCCAGTTCCGCAAACGCGGCGCGGGCCAGGGCGTCCAGAGGCTCCACCAGCACTTCCAGCCGCCCGCCGCAAATCATGTCCATGCCCTGGCCGTTGGCTCCGGCAAGATCATAGGCCGCCGTCACGGCAACGCCGGTCTGCAGCACCGTGGCCGCCAGGGTCATGGCCTTGGCCTCCACCAGCCCGCCGCCGATGGTGCCCTGGATACTGCCATCGGGAAACACCAGCATCCGCGCCCCGGCGGTACGGGGGGTGGAGCCGTCCTGATGAAGAATGGTGACAAGGGCCGCCGGCTGAGGCGCGGCGACAATGGCATCAAATAACTGCATGCGGTGCTCCTGACATTCTGTTCTGATGAACGCTCGTCACCCGCCATTATTACAGGCGTTCATTGACGTCACGCCTCCTCCATGCCATGGTTCAATATGGCAACCCCCTTACCTGATTGACCGGAGGATACATGCCAGGCTCCAAGACACAACGGGCGCTCCAGTGGCTGCACCGGCATGCCCGCCACACCAAGACGTATGCCCGCTTCCGCCGGCTGTTCTACGACATCCGCAATTCCGATGAGTTCTCCAATCTGTACGAGCATGAAAAAATGCTCGCCGATACCACCCGCGTGGAGGCATACGCCGCAGCCATTGCCCGTCATGTCCGCCCTGGTGATGTGGTGGTGGACCTTGGCACCGGCACCGGCCTGTTGGCCCTGCTGGCATCGCGGCAGACCCCCCGGGCGGTGATTGCCGTTGAGCATACCTCCATGGTGGATCTAGCCCGGGAAATTGCCGCCCGCAACGCAGGGGTGGGCATCCGCTTTGTGCATGCCCACAGCAGCACCCTGGAACTCACTCCGGACGAAGGCCAGGCGGACCTGATCCTGCACGAACAGATGGGCGATCTGCTGTTCAATGAAAACATGGTGGCCAACCTGCTGGACCTGAAGGCCCGCCTGCTCAAACCCGGGGGGCGCATCCTGCCGGCCCGGTTCGAGGTCTTCCTTGAGCCGGTCCGCCTCAAGGAAGCGCACCGGGTGCCGTTTCTCTGGGAGATCAAGGCCGCGGGGCTCGACCTGGCCTTCCTCAAAGACAGTCCCGCCCTGGAGGATTTCAAGCGCCGGGACTACCAGTACCGCTGGCTGGACAGCGACGCCGTGGAGGCGTTTCTTTGCCAGCCGTCACCCATCCTGCGAATTGACCTTAATACGATGCGCAGCGAAAGCGACCTGCCACGCACCCTCACGGCAACCAGCACGGTGCGTGCCCCCGGCCGCCTGGACGGGCTATGCTTCTACTTCCGGACCATCTTTGACGAGGATATCCACTTCGACACCTCGCCCATGGGCCAGCCCGGCCCTGGTGGCGCCTGCACCAACTGGGGCCACCGGTTCTTCCGCCTCCCGGCCCGCCACTGCGAGGCCGGCCAACAGCTGACCTGCCGATTGAACATGCCCGACCTGCTGCAAATCAACACCTGGACCGCCACCCTGGAGGACTGAGCCCCCTACCCGATCCGGGCCAGGCGCGCAAAGGCCGGCTCATGCAGGGGCAGCAGGATGTCCGCCACATCGCGCACCTTGAGCATGGCGTCGTAGGCCGTATACGGATTCACGCAGGTGCCGGGCGGGATCACTTCCAGCTCCATGCCCCGCACCGCCGGCGGCGGATCGAAGTTCTCCAGGATGGTGCAGCATCCGGTGATGGCCGCCACACCCTGGGCCGTGTCCACCAGCACGGAGAGGCCGCCCTCGGTGTGGGCCGGGGTATGCATGACGCGAATGCCCGGCAGCAGCTCGCCATCCCCTTGCACCAGGCGAATCTGCCCGCGCTCCTCCACCTCCTCCAGGAAGTCTTCCAGGTAGCGATAGTCCAGGGGATGGGGGTTGTGCAGGTGTTCCAACTCCTTGGGATGCACATAAATGATGGCGTTGACGCACTTGGCGTCGTTTTCGCAGTGGTCGTTGTGCAGATGGGTGTGGATGATCACCTCCACATCCTCGGGGGTCAGGCCGTGCTGGGCCAGGCCGCTTTCGAAGGTGTGAATGGTGGCGCCCAGGGCGGCCTCGCGGTCCGGGGAGATCAGGGGGTGGGACTCGCCGGTATCCACCAGGACGACCCTGTCCCCGCCCTTGATGAGCCAGGTGTAGATGGGAATGACGTAGGGCGTGCCGGCGTCATGCTGGTAGGTCATCATGGATTTGTCGAACCGTTTGGAACCCATGACAATTGGATGGATGGTGTGGATGGCGCGCATGGGGGATCCTGGGGGTTGAGGATGCCGTGGATGTATTGCGGAATATGGACCCGTCGCCCAGCCCGGTCAAGTCGGAGGATCCTCATTCAGCTGGTCCACCTGATCCATCCGGTATAGGGGGCAGGACAGCGCCTCGGCCAGGGCCTCGGCTATTCCCGCCTGCCCGCGACCACCTCCAGGGGAGGCCCCCCCAGCAGCGCCTGCAGCCGGGCTTCCAGCTCCCGGGATTGCGCCAGGCGACGGGCAACAGCGGCCTGTGCCTCAGGATTGTCCGCATACCGGCGCGCCTTGCGGCCAAAGCGTTCCTCCAGGGACACGTATTCGTTGCCGGCGGCGTACTTGTCTGCCAGGGCCAGCACCGCTGCCAGGAGGGCGGTTTCTTCGCCGTCGCCATCCGCACCGGGCAGGGGCGGCACGCCAGGATGCCGGGCAATGGCCGATTCCAGCGCCCCAAACCCGGCGTCGCGCACCAGGGCTGCACCAGCGGCGGCATGACCGGGCACGGTGCGCAAGATGTCATGCAACAGCCCGGCAGCGAAGGCCGCCTCGACATCAATGGCCTCTCCCCGGCGCCGCAGGGCCTCGGCCAGCCGCCCTGCAGCCAGGGCTACGGCCCGGCAATGGGCCACAATGTCCGGGCTGTGCTGATGCATCTGCAGCAGGGCCTCGGCCTCCGCCAGGGTGGGAATCTCCCGGCGTGGCAGCCAGGCCTCCAAGGCGGCGAGGTCTGCAGGCGTGTCCGCGTCCAGATGAATGCCGGCGTCGGCCACCGCCACCAGTTCCGCCGCACCGCAGGCGGCAAGGTAGCCCCCCAGACCGCCAGAACTGCCAGGATTGGCAGGATTGGCAGGATTGGCCCAGGCGACAATCTCCGCCACCCGTCCCAGGCCGATGACGGGCGGGTGTCCGGTGCGGCCGTCGAATGTCGGCAACAGAATACGGCCAGGATGGGGATTGGCCTCCCAGGTCCGGCGCAACCGCAGGATGCTGGCGGCGCGGATGCAGGGAATATCCACCGGATGCAGGCAGGCCGCTCCGGAGCCCCCGGGCGTGGCGGCGGCCAGGGCGGTGAGCCCGGTCAGGATGGAGGTGAACATGCCCTCTTCAAAACGGGGATTATGTACCGTGGCCAGGCCCAGGCCAGCGGCGTGGGCCTGCACCTCCTCCCCCTGCGCGCCGGTGACCACCATGGCGGTCAGGCCGGCCTCACGGTGGGTCTCGGCAATACGCTCCAGGAAGGTCCGCCCCCCCAGCCGGGTCAGGGCCTTGCAGCCCCCCATGCGTTCGCCTTTGCCGGCGGCGAGGATCAGTCCGGCCACAGGAACGTGCTTTTGGCTCATGCTGTTCGTGCTCCCTTGTCCGCATGTCTGCAACCCTCCGGTTTTAACACAGGTACCGTGATGACGGAAGCGCACGCCTGGCAGCAGTCGAGGGGGAGAACCCCATCAATCCGGCCTCCTCCCTTGAGCTCTCGCCCCGGAGATGCTATGCTCTGGCGCTTGCGGACAACATCTTGAAACCTCCGGCTCCCACGGCGCCGGTCATCGTAAGGACTCCCGCCATGGACACCCGTCCCGCCGCCTCTCCCTCACCCGGTTCCTGGCAGGCGCTGGCCTTCGAAAAGGCCCCGGACGGCATGGCCGTTGTCCAGGATGGCAGCATCTTCTGTTGCAATCTGACGTGGCGCCGGCTGTGCCCAGTGCCCGATGTCCTGCCTGCCCCCCTCGCCGGCTGCATCCATCCCGACGATGTGGCCCTGATGCAGGATTTCTGCCAGGCACAGTGTCTTCATCCCGAGCCGGAACGTCGGTTGGTGGTTCGCGCCGCCACTCCGCATGCCGGGGGCGAGGTCCGCTGGCTGGAGGCCACTGCCGCCAGCCTGCAGGCCGAGGAGGGGGGAAGCCCCACCGTCATGGTCTGCATCCGCCCTGCCCTCGACTGTCCTGACAAGGAATTCGCCAGCATCCAGCGGCAAGATGCCGCCCTCATGGACTTGTACCGGCAACTGGCCCAGGTCCGGCAGGAGCTGGCCCTGGCACGCAGCGACCTGCACCTGCGCGAAGCCCAGTTCCTGGACCTGTTCGAACAGGCCCCGGTGGGTATTTTTCTGACGGACTCCACGGGCCAGGCCCAACACATCAACCCCTTCATGGCCCGCATGGTAGGCGCGGCCACCGAAGAAGAAGCCCTGGTCCATTACCGGGACCTTGCCAGGGACCTGTACGTACACCCGGAGCGCCGCCAGGAGGCCCTGCAACTGCTGGCGCAGCAGGGGGCTGTCACCAATTTCGAATTCCAGGCCCAGCGGCTGGATGGCGAGCGCATCTGGATTGCCATGAATGCCCGGGTGCGTGACCGACAGCCCGACGGCACCTTTCGCATCGACGGCTTTGCCCTGGATGTGACCGACCGCAAGCGGGCCGAGCAGGCCCTTGCGGAAAGCGAATCCCGCTACCGGGCGCTGTTTGTGGACAATTCCGTAGTCATGGCCCTGGTGGATCCGGACAGCGGCGAATTCCTGGACGTTAACAAGGCAGCCTGCGCCTTTTACGGCTGGTCCCGGGAGACCCTGCTCACCATGCGGTTGTCGGATATCAACCTTGCCCCCCAGCAGACCCTGCAACGCGAAATGGCCGCGGCCCTGTGCGGCGGCAAGCGGTACTTCACCTTCCGCCACCGGCTGGCCTCGGGGGAGGTGCGGGACGTGGAAGTGTACAGCGGCCCCATTGTGGTGCGCGGCAAGGCTTTCCTCTACTCCTGCGTCTTCGACATCACCGAGCGCGTGCAGGCGGAACATGCCCTGCGCAAGAGCCAGCAGCACTTGCGCCACATTGCGGACACCGTGCCCGGCGTCCTGTACCAATTCAAAAGGGATCCACAGGGAAACTACTCCTTTCCCTATGTGAGCGACCGCGCGCGGGACATGATGGACCTGCACCCGGCAGACATCATGCGCGATGCCAACGTGCTGCATGCCCGCGTCCATGAACAGGATATCGGGATGGTGTTCGAGTTGTCCGAGCGATCCGCCGCCTTGCTGGAGCCCTTTTCCAGCGTGCACCGCTTTACCCGCGCCAACGGCGAACTGCGCTGGCACAAGGCGGATTCCATCCCGGCCCTGCAGG
>JAIWOE010000145.1 GCA_020217165.1 Desulfovibrio sp.
GGAGTTCCTGCATGCGGCGGCCATGGGCCGCGGAGACGGGCTGCAGTTCCAGCCCGGCGGCGTAACACTCGGGCAGCAGGGTGGATTCCTGCTCGCCGCCGTCCACCTTGTTGACCACCGCCACCAGGGGCTTGTTTTGCTGACGCAGGTATTCGGCCAGGCGCTCATCCAGGGGGGAGAGGCCCTCGCGGCCGTCCACCACCAGCAGGAGCACGTCGGCATCGCGCACGGCGGCCTGGGCCTGGGCCAGCACCTCGCGTTCGAACCCCTGCAGGCCCTTGGGCACGTCCGGGGAGGCCGCGCCGGCCTCGTCCAGGTGCACGCCGCCGGTATCCACCAGCAGGAAGTGACGGCGCCCCTGGCGACGCACCAGCCCGTCCATGCGGTCCCGGGTAACGCCGGGGCGGTCGTGGGTGATGGCCCGGCGACGGCCGGTCAGGGCATTGAACAGGGTGGACTTGCCCACATTGGGTCGGCCAATGAGCGCCACCACAGGCACTGAAGGATCAACAACCGGCATGGCTGCTCCGAAGGCAAAAGGATGACGGGAGCGCCGCAGGAACTTGGTTCAGTCGAACACGTCTTTCCCCGGCGCCCCCTGTGCAAAGGCAGGTATCAAAAACTCGGCGGTTACTCGCCGTTGTCCACGATGCCCGCGGCGTCGCGGGCGGCTTCGGCAAAGACGCGGGTGATGGACTCGGCATAGGGCGCCGTGAGCACACCGCGTTCGGTGACAATGCCGGCGATGAGCTCCGCCGGGGTGGGGTCGAAGGCGTAATTGTACACGGGCACACCATCGGGGCAGATCTGCACCTCACCCACGTGCGTCACCTCGCGGGGGGGACGGTCCTCAATGGGCACGTGGTCCCCGGTGGGGGTGGCGCGGTCGATGGTGGAAAGGGGGGCCGCCACGTAGAAGGGGATGCCGTGCTGCTTGGCCAGCACGGCCAAGCCGTAGGTGCCGATTTTGTTCACGGCGTCACCATTGGCGGCAATGCGGTCCGCACCCACCACCACGGCGTCCACCATGCCGCGGCGCATGAGCAGGCCGCAGGCATTGTCGCAGGCGATGGTCACGGGAATGCCGTCGCGGTGCAGCTCCCAGGCCGTCAGGCGCGCCCCCTGGAGGAAGGGCCGCGTCTCGTTGGCGATGACCTGGATGCGCTTGCCCTGGTCGATGGCGCCGCGGATCACGCCCAGGGCCGTGCCATAGCCGGCCGTGGCCAGGGCGCCGGCGTTGCAGTGGGTCATCACGGTGTCGCCATCCTGCAGGAGGGCTCCGCCAAAGCGGCCGATGGCCTGGCAGCAGGCGAGGTCTTCGGCATGCAGGGAGGTGGCCATGTCCAGCCACAGGGCGGCCAGGGTGTCCAGCTCCAGGGTGTCGCGGTCGGGCCGGGCCTCCCAGGCTGCCACGGAACGATCCACGGCCCAGGCCAGGTTCACGGCCGTGGGACGGGCGGTTTTGAGCAGGTGGAGCCTGTCCCGCAGCAGCTGCCGCCAGGCGCCGGCGGCGCCCACCTCCCTGGCCACTTCCAGGGCGATGAGGTGGCAGCCGTAGGCTGCGGTCACGCCGATGGCCGGCGCGCCGCGCACCACCATGGTCTGCAGGGCGTAGATCAGCTCCTCGGTGGTGCGGCAATCGAACCACTCCTCATGGCAGGGCAGTCGGCGCTGGTCCAGCAGCACCAGCACCTGCCGGGCGGCGTCGTATTGAATGTGCTCGGTCATGGGGACACCTCGGAGTTCATAAGCATAATACAGCAACAAAGGGACTAGGGAGGGACGATTTTCCCCAGGCAGTCTCAATCCAGCTCGTATTCGGTGCGCCAGTCGCCGGCATCCTTGAAAGGAGGCTGATCGGCCTTGGCAAACAGGAAATCGCCCAGCACCAGATAATCCATTTCCGTGCGCATGAAGCAACGGTAGGCATCTTCCGGCGTACAGACAATGGGTTCGCCGCGCACGTTGAAGCTGGTGTTCACCACCAGCCCGCAGCCGGTGCGCTTTTTGAATGCGCTGATGAGGGCGTGGTAACGCGGGTTGGTCTCCTGGTGTACGGTCTGGATGCGGGCGGAGTAGTCCACGTGGGTGATGGCCGGGATGTCTGAGCGCTGGTGGTACAGCCGGTCGTACATCTCCAGGCTGGCGTAGTTCTCGGGCACGGGGTGGCGATGGTGCTCCCGCACGGGGGCCACCACCAGCATGTAGGGCGAGTCTTCCCCGTCCAGCTGGAAGTATTCGTCGGCATCCTCGGCCAGCACCGAGGGGGCGAAGGGTCGGAAGCCTTCGCGGTATTTGATTTTCAGGTTGAGTTTTTTCTGCGTCTCGGGGTCGCGGGGGTCGCCCAGGATGGAGCGGTTGCCCAGGGCCCGGGGACCCCACTCCATGCGGCCCTGGAACCAGCCCACGGCAGCGCCCTGGGAGAGTTTTTCGGCCACGGTGTCACACAGGGAGTCAAAGCAGCTGAAGCGCTGGTGGGGTGCGCCGTGGCGGCGGATGGTGCGCAGGATGTCGCCCTCGCCGTACACTGGTCCCAGGTAGGAGCCTTCCATCATGTCCCGGGGACGGGGGCCGGCCTGCTCCGGCACGGCACGAGGGTTGTCAAAGCTGATGTAGTGCGCCGCCAGGGCCGCGCCCAGGGCGCCGCCAGCATCGCCGGCCGCGGGCTGGATCCAGACGTGGTCGAAGATCTTTTCCCTGATGAGCTTGCCGTTGGCCACGCAGTTCAGGGCCACGCCGCCGGCCATCACCAGATTGGCCTTTCCGGTGATTTCCCGGGCGGCCCGGGCCATCTTGAGCACCACGTCTTCCGTCACCATTTGGATGGCCAGGGCCATGTCCATGTACGGCTGGGTGATGTCGGACTCGGCCTGACGACGCGGCACGCCGAAGAGGCGCTCCCACTTGCGGTCGCAGCACATGGTCAGGCCGGTGGCAAAGTCGAAGTACTCCATGTTCAGCAGCAAGGAGCCGTCCTCGCGCACATCCATGAGCTCGTCCAGGATCAGCTGCTTCCAGTCCTTGGTGCGCTGGGAGTGGGGGTCGCCATACGGCGCCAGGCCCATGAGCTTGTATTCGCCGGAATTTACCTTGAAGCCGGTATAGTACGTAAAGGCGGAATACAGCAGGCCCAGGGAGTGGGGGAAGTCCAGCTGACGGTGGATGGTGATGCGGCTGCCCGAGCCCGAGGCAATGGTGGTGGTGGCCCATTCGCCCACGCCGTCGATGGTCAGGACGGCGGCGTCCGCAAAGGGAGAGGGGTAGAAGGCGCTGGCCACGTGGGAGAGGTGGTGCTCCGGGAAGAGGAACGGCGGCCGGCCAGGGCCGATGGCCTCCAGCTCGTCGCGCAGGGTCTTCTTCATGAAGAGCTTTTCCTTGATCCACACCGGCATGGACATGATGAAGCTGGCCAGGCCCTTGGGCGCGAAGGCGTGGTACGTTTCCAGCAACCGCTCGAACTTGAGGTAGGGCTTGTCGTAAAACGCCACGGCCTTGAGGTCGCCGGGGGTGAGGCCGGCTTCGTCCAGGACGTAACGCACGGCATTGGCGGGGAAGCGCTCGTCGTGCTTCTTGCGGGTGAACCGCTCCTCATGGGCGGCGGCGATGATCTCCCCATCCAGCAGCAGGGCGGCGGCACTGTCGTGATAGAAGGCGGAGATGCCGAGAATGGCGTCGGCCATGCGCTGCTCCGGCTAGAAGATGGTGTAAATGAAGGGCGCCACGGCCGTGCCGGACGTCAGCACGATGAGCACGCCGAAGAGCAGCAGGGTGACGATGAGGGGCAAGAGCCAGAACTTCTTGCGGACCTTCATGAAGGCCCAAAGATCTTTCACAAAATCCATTGATGATGCTCCTGTAAAAAACCGGGCGGCTAGAACATGTGTTCCAGATCTTCGGGGCCCAGGGTTTTGTCGATGGTCCGGTAAGCGGATTCCTGGCCACGCTTCCATTTTTTCCGCTGCATGGCGTCGGCGCCGGTCATGCCCCGGATGAGAGCGATGGGCGTGACCACCAGGAAGAAGACGAGGCTCAGAATCACCTTGGACATCACCCGGCCCAGCACCTCGGAAAACCCCAGCCACAGCGCGGCAAAGGGGCGGAAGATGACGGGACGGATCATGAGCAGCAGGGTCACCGCCAGGGTGGGCAGCATGAGCACATCGTGCCCGCCCAGGAAGATGACCAGCAGCAGGATGAAGATGAGGGCCAGCCCGCTGTTCAGGCAGGCCGTGTTGTCGTGCCTCATGTGGAAGGCGGACTTGTTGGCGGAAGATGCAGCCATGCGGCGTCCTTGATGCAACAGGGGTTAGGCGTTGAGCAGTTTGGTCAGCAGTTCGTTGACCAGGGCCGGGTTGGCCTGGCCCTTGGTGCGGCGCATGACCTGGCCCACAAAGAAGCCCATGAGCTTGGTCTTGCCGGCCTTGAAGTCCGCATGCTCCTTGGGGTTGGCCTGGATCACGGCCAGGACTTCCGCTTCCAGGGCCGAGGAGTCGGAAATCTGCACCAGTCCCTTGTCCTCGATGAAGGCCTTGGGCGAGGCGCCGCCGGCGAACAACTCGGGGAAGATCTGCTTGCCGATTTTTCCGCTGATGGTGCCGGCTTCCACGCATTCCACCAGTTCCGCCAGGTGTACTGGGGTAAAGGGGGAGGCGCAGGCGGCCACACCGGCGGCGTTGAGCTCGCGCACCAGTTCGCCCATGATCCAGTTGGCCAGCTTTTTGGCGGCATCGGGTCGGGCAGGGCCGTAGGCGGCCAGGGCGGCTTCCAGATAGTCTGCCAGGCGCTTGTCCGCGGTGAGCATGTCGGCATCGGCCGGGGGCAGGCCCAGTTCGGTGATAAAGCGGTGCCGGCGGGCGCGGGGCAATTCGGGCAGTTCCGTCTTCCAGGTGTCCACCCAGGCCTGCTCCAACTGCACGGCGGCCAGGTCCGGGTCGGGGAAGTAGCGGTAGTCGTGTGCCTCTTCCTTGCCGCGCATGGAGAAGGTGGCGTTCTTGTCCGCATCGTAGAGACGGGTTTCCTGAATCACGCGGTCGCCGTCATCCAGCACGTCCTGCTGCCGGGCGATTTCGAATTCAATGGCCCGTTGCACGTTGCGGAAGGAGTTCAGGTTCTTCAGCTCCGTGCGGGTGCCCAAGGCGGTTTCTCCCACGGGACGCAGGGAGATGTTCGCATCGCAGCGGAAGGAGCCTTCCTCCATGTTGCCATCGCACACCCCCAGGTACACCAGGATGGCGTGCAGGGCCTTCAGATAGGCCGCGGCTTCCTCGGCAGAGTGCATGGCCGGCTCGGAGACGATTTCGATGAGGGGCACGCCGGCGCGGTTCAGGTCCACGTAGCTCTTGTGTTCGTGGGCGGCATGGATGGACTTGCCGGCGTCCTCTTCCATATGAATGCGCGTCAGCGGCACCACGCGGGCGCCCTGGGACGTCTCAATCTCCACGCCGCCGCCCAGGCACAGGGGCTCCTCGTACTGGGAGATCTGATAGGCCTTGGGCAGGTCCGGGTAAAAATAGTTCTTGCGGGCAAAGACGGAATGCAGGTTGATGGTGCAGCCCAGGGCCAGCCCGGCCTTGACGGCCAGCTCCACGGCCTTTTTGTTCAGCACCGGCAGCACGCCGGGCATGCCGCAGCACACCTCGCACACGTGGCGGTTGGGCTCGGCGCCGAAGGCGGTGGGACAACTGCAAAACAGTTTCGATTTCGTCGAGAGCTGGGCGTGCACTTCCAGCCCGATGACGGCTTGATATGCTGCCATGTGATGGTCTGATGGGGTAGTGGCTGAGGGGTGGATGTGCCGGTGGATTGGGGATAACACGTCGGCATCGAACACCATACGATACGGACACGATTCCTACGTGATGTACCTGCCGGGAGAAGCGGCGTCAAGGGATTCTGGCAACAAAAAGCCAAGGGTATCGTGGCGAATCAGTGAGGCAAAGAAGTCTTTCAGGTGCTCCTTGGTGCCGTGCGAAAATTGACACGATATAATGGAGAGTGCTAGAAGCCACATTAACTTTTTTAACAATCTTGATGGTGTGACACTTCAATCGGTTTATGAAAAAGGCAAGTGCATCTGATTTCAATGGACGGTTTCGGGAAATCATTTCCGATCCATTGAACATGCTCATCCGGAAACACCCCAAGGCGGGCACAGTTGAAGAGGGTTTGGTCACTCTGCACAACGGCCTGCGCGTGCCAGTGGAAGGAACTGCTTCGTACTACGGTTCATTCAGTACAGTGCTGGTACTGAATAGGGGCGTGCATGAGCCGTTGGAGGAATTTGCCTTCCAGCACCTGTTGGCTCAACTACCTCGGGCGCCAGTCATGCTCGAGCTGGGAGCCTATTGGGGGCACTATTCCATGTGGCTCAAGCAGGCCCGCCCGGAGGCCTCGGTGTATCTGGTGGAGCCGGACGCGCAGCACTTGCAGGTCGGCAAAGATAATTTTGCCCGGCATGGTTTTGAGGCGCACGTCATCCATGCCGCCGTTGGGCGGACTGGTTTCACAGTGGATCAGTTCCTGAAAACCAATGGCGTGGACACCCTGGATGTCCTGCATGCGGACATCCAAGGCGCTGAGGTGACCATGCTGCAGGATGCAGCCCAGGGGTTGCGCACCGGGGCCATCCAGCGTCTGTTTGTGTCCACCCATTCGCAGGCACTGCATTGTCAGGTGCGGTCACTGCTGAAACAGCATGGATATCGTATTGAAATCTCCTCTGATTATGACACTGAAACGACGTCATACGATGGCCTGATCGTGGCCACACACCCTGCGGCGGTGCCGCCACTGTTCCAGAACTTCACCCCCTTGACGCGGGTGCAGATTGTCCAGTCTACCCCGGAAGCCCTGGTCCGGTATGTGTCGGAAGCCTTGGCGGCCGTGCAGCGCGAGGGGCAGTAAGGTCCGCCACCCTACCGCGCCACGATGCCTGCATCGTGGTACAGACCCACGCCGTATTCCTGCCGGCGGAAGAAGTGCTCCGGCGGCGGGCCGATGATCTGCAGTTCCGGATGCTGGCGTTGCATGTCCAGGGCAATGCGCATTTCCTTGGTGCAGCCCGTGGAAAAGGTGGCGTCCTTGCCGATCCACGCCGCGGGCATGGGTTCATTCAGCAGTTCAAAGCTCTTTTCCACGTCCGCCACGGTCTGGAACCGCCACACCTCCAGCAGGCCGGAGCGCTGCACCAGTTCCCACATGAACATCAAATCGTCGCCGTCCAGGCCGGGCTCAAAATGCTCCGCCGGGTTGATGATGAAGGCCCCGCGCAGGTTGGCCCGCAGGTGGGTCACGAACGCCGTCACCACCCGGATGGCTGTTTTGGTCTGCCCGGGGATGGAGCCGATGATGGCGGAATAGAACATGAGCCGCCGGCCCTGGGCCTTGGCCTCCCGCATGCTGTGGATGATTTGCCCGGCCTTGGCCCGCAGGCCGGCCTCGGTGTGCTTGTGCACGTGGGGCGCCTTGTCCTTCACATGCAGGTGAAAACCGCGTTCGTCGCGATGGAAACAGCAGATGGTGCGGGTAAACTGATGGCCGGTCTGGATGAATCGGCGCACGTGGGGCTCGCCCTTGGCGATGATGACATCGGCTTCCTTCCAGGCCCGGGCAAAGGTGACGGAGGTGCGGTACAGGTTGCAGCGCTCCTGGGAGCCGTCCCCGATGATGACGAACTGATGCTCCCGCAGGGTCTTGAGCAGTTCGTTCTTGCCCAGACTGTTGTCGGCAATGCAATGCGCCCCGGCCAGGGCCTTGGCCAGCACGGGGTCGCGGTCCACATCCCAGATGGTGGGCGTCTGGAAGTAAAAGCCGCTCTTCAGGGCCAGGATCACCTTGTGGCCCATGCGCAGCAGGCAGCGGATAATGCGGATATCGAAGAGGATGCCCCCCGAGGCGTTGGGCAGGTACAGGATTTTCAGAGGTTCGGGGTGCTCGGGGCCGAAGATGTCCGTCAGGCGGTCGAATTCGGTGCAAGGCTGGGCCAGGATCTCCCGGGCTTGCTGCACGTTGGGCGTTTCCTCGTGCCACAGGTCCACCCAGGAAGAGAGCATAAACAGCCGCTGCAGCTCCAGCAGGTCCAGCTCCCAGCGCAGATCCTTGATGCGGGCGCAGGACAGGGAACTGGCCGGGCAGGCGTAGAGCAGGGAATCCAGCACCGGGCTGTCCAGAAAGGTCTGGGCGCGCTGGTTGTACTGCTGCTTGCGCTCCAGGTAGGGGTCGTCAATGCCGGTCAGGCTGGAAAAGATGTTCTGCAACCGCTTCATCAACCGCGAGGGGATGAGAATGTGATGGTGCAGCGTCCCCTGGAACTGGCGGCGGGCGAACTGGAAGATGGTGCGGCGGATGTACGGGTCCTTGATGTGTTCGTGGGCCAGCCGCACCAGGACTTTCCAGCAGACGAGGTACCCGTGCAACAGTCCGGGCGTGAGTTCCGGGGCCATGAGGTCCTGAAACAACACGTCGGAACAAGGGATGTAGACCTGGTCCTCATCCAGCGCCACCATGAACCGCAATTGCTCAGGCGAGGCGTTGGAATGAGGATTGATGAGATATTCCAGATTGTTCTGGGTGATGCAATGCAGCAGCCAGGCGTCGAGATCAGCATCGACTCCCTTGCGCAGCTCCACCATGTTCCGGATGGGCGGCAGTCTGTCAGTCATGCGGGTCCTGTGGGGTGTCGGCGGCCGGGGGCGCTGGCGCGGCGGATTCGCAGCCATAGTCCTGCCAGGCCAGGCCGGGATCGGTGTTGCGGTGCAAGAATCCTTTGACCTTGAGCCGCTGCAGGTAGTTGGACCCCTGCAGGGTGGCAAAGCGCAGGGCCCGGGGCAGGCCTTCGATCTGCACCGTGTCCCCCGTGAGCAGGGGCCAGCCCTCCTGCCCGTCGATGGTGAGCCAGATTTCCGAGCGGCAAGGCAGCAGCGTCACTTCCGTGCGCCGGGTGCAAGGCAGCACCAGGGGGTAAAAGGTGTCCAGAAACGGGCAGATGGGGGTGAGGCAGTAGGCATCCACATCGGGATGAATCAGGGGCCCGCCGGCGGAGACGGCGTAGCCCGTGGAGCCAGATGGCGTGGAGGCCATGAGCCCGTCGCAGCGCAGGGGGCCCAGGCGCTCGTCCTGCACGGCAATATCCAGCACGGCCAGCCGGGCCACGTTGCCCCGGCTGATGACCAGATCGTTCACCGCCTTGCCCGCGGCCACGGGGGAGCCACCGCGGCGGATCATCCAGCCCAGGGCCATGCGTTGGTGCACGGCCACGCCCGCCTCCAGCACCTGGGCCAGGGCCTCCCGCCAGGCGCCGGGGCACAGCTCCGTCAAAAACCCCACCTTGCCCAGGTTGAAGCCCAGGATGGGTGGCGAGGGCTGCGGCAACTGCCGGGCCACGCTCAAAAAAGTGCCGTCCCCGCCGATGACGATGACCAGATCGCTCTTGAACTGCGGCTCCACACTGCGGGAGCGGGAGTTGGATCCCAGCTGGTTGGTCCAGCAGCGGACGGCCACGCCCCGGGACTTGAGCCAGTCCCG
>JAIWOE010000146.1 GCA_020217165.1 Desulfovibrio sp.
CACCTGACCCTCCAGAATCACGATTTTTCTCCCCAAGGCTACGCCCTGGCCCTGGCCCTGGTGGAACGCGCCCACGCCCTGACCGGCTGACGCCCCGCCGGCCACGGCGACGTCTCCTGGCACGGGTCTTGATTTATGGCAGGGCAAGGAGCCCGCCATGCAGATTATTCCCCTGAGCCAACAGTTGCAGCAGCAGTCCGAGCTGCTCTCCAGGCATCTGGCATCCGGCGCCAGCGCCGGACAGGACTTCTCCAGTGTTCTTGGCCGATTGGAAGAGTCTTCCACCACGGTCTCCAGCGCCGCCTCCCCGGCGGCCCCGGCCATTGCACCCCAGGTGCAGTCCCAATCCGTGCATGATGCCGACCGCGCCAACGCCTCCACCCTGAAGGTGACCGCGGAAGATTTTGCCGCGCTGGAGCAGGATCTGTACAGCGCCGGCCTCTCCAAGGCGGACATCAAGGACCTCCGGGAGCAGGTGGGCAGCAAAAGCGGCCTGACCTGGCAGGACCTCATGCAGCAGGTGAACCAGAAGCTGGACGAGAAGAACACCGAGGGCGCCAACCGCAGGTCCCTGACCGATGAGGAACTGCGCTCCCTGCACGGCTTCTTTCAGAAGCTCGGCTTCACCCCCACGGAAGCCAAGGATCTCCTGAGCCAGTTTGCCAACGGACAGGGCGAATCCGCCTGGTTGCAGATCCAGGCCAAAATTGCCGGCATGAGCGACACCAAGACCGTCTCCATGCGTGCCGGCGAACTTGCCGCCCTGGCCAAGCTCACGGGCCTGGAGCCGTCCGTCGCCCAGCAATACGCCGGCCTCTTCAACGCCAACGGCGAAGCCGTGCTGGGCCGCAGCGGCCTGCTGGCCATCACCATGAACCTGCGCCAGGCCGCCGCCGCCACCCACGGCCAGCTGGCCAAGGACCTGCGCGACCCGGCCCGCCAGATTCTCAACGACAAGCTCAAGGCCGCCCTCAACCAGGCCCTGGACGAGGCCCAGCGCGACAAGCTCTCCAGCAACAAGGAAAGCCGCGACGTTCAATCCCAGCGGTTCAACATCAAGGAAGCCGCGGCCCGGAACCATCGCCAGAGCGGCGAAGCCGTGGCCGAACGCTCCGACGGCCAGACCCCGGACCCCCACGCCCTCAGGGCCTCCATTGCCCAGGCGTCCAGGAAGTCCGGTGAAGATGCCGCGCAGGATCCCGCAGCCCAGGCCCTCAAAAAGGGCGGTCAGGACAAGGACGGACTGGCCAAGGACGGTCAGGCCGAGGACGCCACGCAGACCAAGGGCAAGTCCGTAGACGCCCTGGCCGGCGCCCTGGGCAAGAAGGACGGCGCCAAGGACAGCGCCAAGGACGGCGCCAAGGATGCGTTGGGCAAGGATTCCTCCAAGAAGGACCAGCCCTGGCGGGAACTGTGGAGCAAGGTGGAAGCAGACACGTCCAGCCGCCCCAGCACCATCCGCATCGACCCCCTGCTGGCCGCCGCCAAGGCCCAGGAAGCCCTGGCCGCCACCCAGCAGCAGCTCAAGGCGTCCAGGGGCGACGCCGTGTTCCAGCGGGCCGGCCTGCACGCGGAAAAGGTGCTCCAGACCGTGGAGCAAGGCATGCTCCGCTCCCTCACCGAGGGCGCCAAGCAGCTCACCTTGCGGCTGGATCCGCCGGACCTGGGCAAGGTCACCGTCATCCTGCAGGTTTCTTCCAACAAGGAAGTCACCGCCACCCTGCGTCCGGAAACCAGGGAGGCCGCGGCGGCCCTGTCCCAGCAGCTGACCCAGCTCAGGCAGAGCCTGGAACAGCAGGGACTGAAGGTGGAAAAGCTGGACGTGCAAACAAGCCTGACCCAGGACCAGCAGTCCCACTGGCAAGGCGCCGGCCAGCACAATTTTGCCCAGGAACAGGGCGCGCGCCTGGCGGAACAGCGGGCCTGGGGCTTCCTGCGCCGCGCTGCCGCCCAGGATGCCGCGTTGGCCCAGGAGATGCAATCTGACACCGCAGGGGAAGATTCTTCCCGCATGGCCCTCCTGGACAACTCCGGGACGGCCGCCGGTATCAACATCATCGCCTAGCTCAGGAGCCGCCCATGATCGTCGATGTGAACAGCAGCCTTGGCCTCACCAGCACCGGCTACAACACCACCAAGAACAGCTCCACCGGCTCTGATGAACTGGGCAAAGATACGTTTCTCACCCTGCTCATCACCCAGCTGGGCAACCAGGATCCATTGAACCCCATGGCCGACACGGAATTTACGTCCCAGTTGGCCCAATTCTCCAGCCTGGAACAGCTGACCAAAATTGCCGATGGCGTGGACAAGCTCAACGACGGCACCGAGCGGCAAGACATGCTCACCGCCGTCAGCTTCATCGGCAAGGAAGTGGTGGCCACGGGGAACACCTTCTCCAAGACGGAAGACGGCGTCACCACCCTGTGGTTCGAAATTCAGGAACCCATGTCCAGCGGCTTCCTCAACATCTACGATCAGTCCGGCGGTCTGGTGCAGACCATCGAACTGGGCGCCTACCAGGCCGGACGCCACGAAGTCGCCTGGGACGGCAAGGATTACAAAGGCAAGGAACAGCCGAACGGCATTTACGGGGTGGGCATGTCCTGCCAGGGACCGAATGGCGAACTGGTGCTCGTCAACATGGATGTGGCGGGCGTGGTCTCCGGGGTCAAGGCGGCAAGCGGCACGTTCTACTTGCAGCTCAAGGATGGCCGCACCGTGGACTTCGCCTCCATCAAGGAAGTGGTCAACGGTACCAGTGGCTCCAATGATGGCGAAGGCGCCGGCGGTTCGGCCAGCTAACGTTTCACGATGCTTCGAGCAAGTATTCAAGGAGGAAGGCAATGAGCCTGACATCTTCCATGTGGACCGGCGTCTCCGGCATGCTCGCCCACGGGGACCGCATGTCCGTGGTGGGCAACAACATCTCCAACGTCAACACCGTGGGCTTCAAGGCGTCCCACATGCACTTTGCGGATTTTGTCAGCCAGGACTATCCCACCTCGGGCAACAATTTCTCGCAGGTGGGGCGCGGGGTCAAGGTGTCGGCCATTTATGGTGACTACAGCCAAGGTTCCTTTGAGACCACCAACGAATCCACGGACCTGGCCATCTCCGGCAACGGCTTCTTCGGCGTCTCCCCCCTGGGCTCGGACCAGCGCTACTATACTCGGGCTGGCAACTTCCGGTTCGACAAGAACGGCTACCTCAAGGATCCCAACGGCTACGTGCTGCAAGGCTGGGCCCTGGCCAGTTCCGCAGTGCAGCCGGTGGATACCTTTACGCGATCCTCAAGTTCGGAAAACGTGGCCCAGTTGAATCGCGTGGGGTCCATCACCAACATCAAGCTGGAAGCCGGCGGCGTGGCCAGCCCCCAGCACACCAATAGCGTGACCCTGATCACGCAGCTGGACCAGGAAGCCGGGGACAACACCAGCGACCCCGACGATCCCTTCTTCGCCCTGCTCAAGGCCTGGGACGGCACCCAGGAAGAACCCCTGGGCTCCCTGCAGTACGCCTACCAGACCACCATCAAGGTGTATGACGAAGCTGGCACCCCGCACACTCTCACGGTGTACTACGACCAGGTATCCAACTCCGACGGTCGCAACACCTGGGAGTACATCGTCACCATGGACCCCAAGGAAGACAAGCGGTTCTTCGGGGCCACGCCCACCGCGGACAACACCATTGCCGGCACCTCCGCGGCGGGATTGCTCATGGCCGGCACTCTGATTTTCAACTCCGCCGGACAGATTGAAAGCTTGTCTGCCTACACCTTGCAGGCAGACGCCAACAACACCGCGGGCTTCAAGGATCTGGATTATTGGCGTCCCACGGGCATCTCCAACAACGGCTACCCCGTGTTCGCCGCCAACTTCACCGGGCAGTCCAATGCCAGCTGGGTGGTCAACGCCGACGGCACGCCCACCTCACCCGCCCTGTCCAACGCCGCGGGCAAGCTCATCGAGCTGGACTTCGGCCTGCGGGCCGGCAAGAACCCCACCTGGGTGGACCCCCTGGCCGCCCCTGGCACCTCATCCCGCGCCTCTGACATCGGAGACATCAACATCAACGGCAACACCCTGGACGACCTGCCCGGCTTTGGCAAGGACGCCAAGCGCAAGGCATCCGCCACCACCAGCTACGCCAGTTCCTCGTCCACCTTGTATGAGTCTCAGGACGGCTACACCTTTGGCTACCTGCAAAACATCATCGTCACCAGCGATGGTGTGATCCAAGGCACCTTCTCTAACGGGGTGACCATGGAGCTGTTCCAGATTGCCCTGTTCGACTTTAACAACAAGACCGGCCTGCGTCGCGAAGGCGGGAACCTGTTCTCCGAAACACGGGACGCGCCCCTCACCAGCTCGCAGCCGGCAGGGTCCGGGGGCATGGGCACCATCGCCTCCGGGGCGCTGGAACTCTCCAACGTGGACTTGGCCAGGGAATTCGTGGACATGATCACCACCCAGCGCGGCTTCTCCGCCAATGGCAAGGTCATTACCACCACGGACTCCATGCTCGCGGAAGTCATCATGCTCAAGCGGTAAGGCCACCGCCGCACCACACACCAGTACGCGCATGCCGCCGCAGCCTTCGGGCGCGGCGGCATGCGGCATTTTGGGGTCAGGGAGGCTCAGGGAAGACCCGGGAGCTCAGAGGGCCCGGTCCAGCAAGGGGCCGGCATGCTGGGCTCCGAATTCCCGGATGCGCCGGGCCAGCTCCAGCACCTCGTCTTCCGGAATCTTGCGCACCACCTTGCCGCTTTGGGCATCCAGCACGGCCACCTGCAGGCGGCCGGAGTCTTCGTGAACGGTAATCTCCAGGGAGAGCCCCTGCCAGGCCGTGTGGATGCGTGCCTGTTCCAGGGCCTCCACCGTCTGCTGTGGCGTGAAGGGCTCGGCAGTGGCGCCCTGGGCCTGAGCTGCCTGCTGGGCATGAGGCTTAAGGCCCTGGCCAGACGAGTGGGGGTGGCGCTCCCGAGTCATGGTCATGGAGATGTCGTCAATGTGCATGGCGCACCGCCTTGGCTGTTCCACAACAATTCCGTGAAAAACGTGCAGCCGCCGGTGCCTGATCCGGGTCGGGCCGGCAGTGGGAACAATGCTCCTAGTTTATCGGCCAGCTGCCTCCGAGACTTGAGGGGGAATGGCGGAATTTTCCGCATGGGGGGCAGGGGCGGCGCTCCAGGCCCTCCAGCGGCGCGCAGGCATGGGAAAAAATTGACGCTCAGGGAGTCGCCACGGTGCAGTGCTATTTTAATAATGCAAAATCATTAATAAAAGTATTGGTGGCATCATGCTTGCTTAGTCCCATGCAAGCATCAACACGGAGGTTATGCATATGTCCCTGGTTATCAATCACAACCTCATGGCCATGAACGCCGCCCGGAACCTGGGTGAGAGCTATGGACGGCTCTCCGTCTCCACGCGGCGCTTGTCTTCGGGCCTGAGGGTGGGCACTGCGGCGGACGACGCCGCCGGCCTGGCCATCCGCGAACTCATGCGCGCGGACATCGCCACCATGAAGCAAGGCATGCGCAACGCCAACGACGCCATCTCCCTCATCCAGACGGCGGACGGGGCCTTGCAGGTCATCGACGAAAAGCTCATTCGCCTCAAGGAGCTTGCGGAACAGGCGGCCACGGGCACCTACACCTCGGATCAGCGCGTGCTCATCGACTCCGAGTTCCAGGCCATGATGTCGGAAATCACCCGTATTGCCAATGCCACAGACTTTAACGGGGTTAAGCTGCTGGACGGCACCCTTTCCGCCGACCCTTCCCGGGGTCCCCTGTCCGCGTCCCACGACGGCAGCGGCGCGTTGTCCACGGGCCCGTTGAAAATCCACTTTGGCACAGGCAACGATTCCGCCGAAGACTATTACTTCATCAACATCGGCAGCGCCACGGCCTCCTCTCTGGGCTTCTGGGACCCCAACACCGGCGCCAACTTCCGCATCAACACCCAGAGCCTGGCCCAGCACATGTTGACCATCATCAACACGGCCATCATTTCCAAGGATACCATCCGCGGCCAGCTGGGCGCCCTGCAGAACCGCCTGCAGAACACCATCACCAACCTTTCCATCCAGGCGGAAAACCTGCAGGCTGCGGAATCCCGCATCTCCGACGTGGACGTGGCCACAGAAATGACGGAATTCGTCCGCAACCAGATTCTCACCCAGGGCGCGGTGGCCATGCTGGCCCAGGCCAACAGCCTGCCGCGGCTGGCCATGCAGCTCATCGGCGGCGGCTAGGCCGACGGCTGAGCCGTACGAAACTGCTCCAGGATGACCGGGACGTCCTCCCCGGCCGGCGCCACTAGTCCGGCCGGGGAGGGAGCTCGACCCCTGCGGGGGCTGGCTCTACCCGAAGATGTTCTTCAAGTCTTCCTGCACCTTGGGAATATGCAGGTTGGAGGCGTACAACTGGTGCAGCTGCGTGATGCAGTCAGCGATGTTTTCCGGCGAGGGGTCTTCCTCCACGGCATGCACCAGCCTCCCCAGCAGCACCTTGGCGGCCAGGAACCGAAGCGGATGAGACCGTTTGCCCGTGACGATTTCCAGCCACGCGTGGTGAGTTGTGCTCGGAATTGCCATGCCGCACTCCCCGTTTGTTCATGCCTGGGTCTGACGGTCATGCCGCCCCATGCATGCCCCTCCTGCTCAGGGATAGGCAGTTTCAAACACGGCGTCAACGCCTTGCGTTGTTTTCCCTCGGCGCGCAATGCGTCTATACGTCGTGCATCTCCACATATACCAGCGTCTGATTGAGGAGCTGGTAGGCAATTTCACCAAAGGTGATGGGTCCCACAAAGGGCTGCGTCTTCTTGCCTTCCAATTCTGAATACAAGTAGTTGAGGATGCAGTTGCAGGAGAACACCAGCCGGGTATCATCCAGACTGCAATCCTGGGCGAGCTTGTTCTTGAAGTCTGCCACGTAATCCGTCACCGGTTTGGCGTGTTTGTAGCGAATGCCGCTGAACACCGGCGCGTAGAAATTCACCACGCCCTGGGCTGCATCTACCCCCTGAAAACTGATGTTCACCAGGGCGCCATAATAATCCGCCACCAGGGGCAGCTTGGTATCCAGCTGTTTTTCCGTGAGGTATTGGGCAAAATTGGTGCGCTTGCCATTGACGAACACCTCGCGGGCGGAAAACCCGGTTTCCGGGAAGGTCAGGGTGTCGCCATCGCCCTGTTCAAAGAGGTTCACGATGCCCAGGGAGGCCGCCTTGCCTGCAGGCAGGGTGACGGCCATGACCAGGGCGCCGTCCTCAATGACCTCGCCGGTCTGCCCATTAATGGCCTTGGGCGTGATCTTGCCCAGGTCTTCCAGGTGCACGCCGGCAATCCAGCCCACCAGGGGCCGCACGCCGAACTGCTCGTAATTGGGCGCATTGAGGGCAAAGGACAGGTGTGTGGGACAGGACGCCGGGATGAGGATGAAGCTGAAGCCGTTTTCCGGCGCGTTCACATACACCTGGGCCACGGTTTCGGCATCGTAGCGCTGCAGTTCCCAGCCGGTGGCAACCTCCGTGATGTCCGTGGCGAAGACCAGCTCCCGGGACGCCAGGCCGCCATACTTGTTGGACATGAAATACGGGATGGTGCCGCCCACCCAGGCCCCGTTGGGCAGGGAGCGCAGCACGGCTTCATCCCCGGCCAGCAATAACACTCGCCCCTTGGCGATGGCCTCTTTCGCTTCGTCAACGGTCAGAATTGCTTGGCTCATGGCTCACCCCCTCTTTTATCCAAAGATGGTTTTCATGTCTTCCTGCACGCTCGGCATGTGCGCATTCTTCGAATACAGCTCGTGGAGCTGGTCGATTCCCGCACTGATGTTCGCAGGCGTGGGGTTTTCCTGCACCGCGTGCACCAACCGCCCCAGCATCACCTTGGCCGCCAGAAACTTCAGTTGATGTTTTGTCTTCCCCGTCACCACATCGGTCCAGCCCTTATTCGACTTGCTTGGAATGGCCATACTTCAACATCCTCCTTTTACAATGGCGCTACAGGATGTCCCCGCTGCACGATCATTCCTTTGTGCCCAGTGTAAGGGCTATTCCCCCCGAATGACAAAGTCAAGCGCGTCTCAAGGCGGGTTATCAAGGAGGGGTGCGGCCTATCCACCCAGCACGACACAGGTTGAACCATCAATCAAACGTTGTTGGTAACGTTTCGTGTTCCTGCTTTTGCCACACACGCCATCCTGTCCTGCTCAGGGTGTCCGGGATGGCGCGGACTCCAGCAGGGCAATGGCCGCCTGGGCCGCGGCCTGTTCCGCACGCTTGAGGCTTGGCCCCTGGGCCGTGATGGTTTCCCCCGTGGGCAGGGTCAGCAGTACCTCAAACACCTTGGCGTGCTCCGGCCCCGCGGCGGAAACCAGGGCATAGGTGGGCCGATCCCGGTGCAGGCGCTGGGTGAGCTCCTGCAAGTGCGATTTGAAATCCTTTTCCTTTTTCTGCTCCACGGACACCGGCCAGCGCTCGGCGAACAGGGACCGCAACAAAGCGCGCACGGCATCGAATCCGCCATCCAGAAACACCGCCCCGATGACGGCTTCCATGGCGTCCGCCAGCAGGGAGGCGCGGTGCCGGCCGCCCTGGCTCTCCTCGCCCTTGCCCAGGCGCAGGCAGACATCCAGCCCGATCTCCCGGGCCAGGCTGCTCAGGGCCGGCTGACTCACCAGGCGGGAGCGCATGCGTGTCAGCTCGCCTTCACGCACCTGGGGGAACCGCTCGAACAACTCCTGCGTCACGCAGAGTTCCAGCGCGGCATCGCCCAGAAACTCCAGGCGCTCGTTGTGGGGCTGCTGGTCGCCCTGCTCGTTGGCCCAGGAACTGTGCGTCAGTGCCTGGTCCAGCAACTTGACTTCCCGAAACGGGTAGTGAATACGATGCTGAAGCATGGCAAGCAGTTCGTCCCGGGACGGGTCCGTGGGCATGGCGGCGTTCCCCCTCTGTGCTGGCCCCTGAAGGCGGTTGGTGCGGTGGTGACAGCCGCCGGACATGCCTGCCCGGACGGCGCATCTGCCCGGTATACAACCACGCGCCCGGCGGTCAACCCCTGCCCCGACCGGGGGATTCGACCCTTTGCCCCTTGGCTGATTCGATCAATGCTGCTAAAGCCTTCCCAACAGACCTTTCCCGCCTCAAGGAGAACGCCATGGCCGCCGGCATCTACATAGGTTCCACCGAGGGCTACTCGGGCAAAAACATGATCGTCATGGGCATGGGCCTTCGGTTGCAAAAGGAGGGCTTCAATGTGGGATACATGAAGCCCGTGGGCGCCATGCCGCAGGAAATGGATGGCAAGCTCGGCGACGAAGACGCCTTTTTTGTCCAAGATGTCCTGGGGTTAAAGGAAGACCCCGCCCTGGTGACGCCAGTGGTGGTGACCCAGGATTTCAAGGTCCGCGCCTTCAGCGGCCTGGAGCCCGACCGCCTGCCAGACATCATGTCTGCCTACGCAACCCTGCA
>JAIWOE010000147.1 GCA_020217165.1 Desulfovibrio sp.
TGCTGGCACCTGGCGGGATCCCCTGGTGGGCGCCGTGAACACGCCCATCCATGCCTCCTCCTCCTTTTTGCATCCCAATGAGAACGTGGAGCAGGTCTGCTACCCGCGCTACCTGAACATCCCCGTGCAACAGGCCGTGGCGGACAAGATGGCCGCCCTGGAAAGCGTGGGCCTGGACGAGGACGCCGCCGCCCGCGTGCGGGCCATGCCCCTTGCCACGGGCATGGCCGCCGTCAGCGCCCCCTTGCTGGGCCTTGCCCGGGCCGGTGACCATGTGGTGCTGCAGGCGGATCTGTACGGCGGCACCCACTGGCTGACCCTGAATGAACTGCCCCGGCGTGGGGTGGAATTCACCCTGGTGCCCTCCACGGACCCGGAAGCCATCGCCGCGGCCTGCACGACGCGCACCCGCGTCATCTATGTGGAATCCCCCACCAACCCCCTGCTCAAAATCGTGGACCTCGCCGGCGTGGCCGCCGTGGCCAAGGCCTGCGGCGCCGTGAGCGCCATCGACAACACCTTTGCCACCCCCATCAATCAGACGCCCCTGGCCCTGGGCTTCGATGTGGTCATCCACAGTGGCACCAAGTACCTGGGGGGGCACTCGGACCTGTCCTGCGGTGTGGTGGTGGCGGCGGGGGAGACCTTCGACGCCATGTTCCATTGGGCCGTAGGCGTGGGCTGCACCCTGGGCATGAACGACTGCGCATTGCTGGAACGCAGCCTCAAGACCCTGGCCCTGCGCATGGAACGGCACAATGACAACGGCATGGCCGTGGCCGAGTTCCTGGCCCAGCACCCCCGCGTGGAGCGGGTGCACCACCCCGGCCTTCCCACCCATCCGGGGCACGACATCGCCTGCCGTCAGATGCGCGGTTTCGGCGCCATGCTTTCCTTCGAGCCACGCCTCACGGCGGCGGAAGTTCGGGCCATGCTGGCCCGGCTCAAGGTGGTCACCCCGGCCATCAGCCTGGGAGGCGTGGAGTCCCTGGCCACCCTGCCGGCGGAAACATCCCATAACAAGATGACTCCCGAGGCCCGCCTGGCCGCCGGCATCCACGACACCCTGGTCCGCCTGTCCGTGGGCATTGAGGACGCCGAAGACATCATGGCTGACCTGGACCAGGCCCTGGGCGCATAACCAGCTTTCATCAATGTCATTTTATCCTTTTTGAACGACCGATTGCCTTCGCAGCCGCTTGCGCGTATGGAGGGTGCATCCATGATGTCTTTCCACGGCGTATCGTGATGTCTTCCCAGTCTTCCGCTCGCGGCTGCGAGCTCCCCCCCCTGTTCACTGCCCTGGTCGTTGACGACGACCCGGCCGTCTCGGACACCCTGTGCCACGCCCTGCGCCAGGCAGGCTTTGCCCCCACGGCCCTGCGCCAGCACCATGACGTGCTGCGGGCCGCCGAAAGCCAGCGGTTCAACCTGGCCTTCATCGACGTCAAACCCCCCGACGCCGCCGGGCTGGAGCTGGCGGCCAGGCTCAAGCAGGCCAACCTGGTGGGGGACTGCATTGTCATGGCCGTGGGCTCGCCCTTTGACACCGTGGTGCGCGCCGTCAAGCTGGGGGCCTACGACTTTTTGCAAAAGCCCTTCAATCCCGCGGATCTCAAACTCATCATCTCCCGCGTGCGGGAGCGGTGGGAGCTCAAGCAACGGGTGCGCCGGGCCGAGCTGCAGCATGCGGCCCTCATCCAGAACATCCCCCTGCTCATCTACGCCCTGAACCGGGACCTGGACCTCTGCTTCATCAACAACACCGTGGAAGCCATGCTGGGCATCCCCCCGGAGGATGCCATGCTCGCCCCGCGCTGGCTGGTGGATCGCATCCATCCCAAGGACCGCGACGAGGTGGTGGCCCTCTTTGAGCGCAGTTTTGAAACCGGACAACCCATCTCTGCCCAAAGCCGACTGATCCACCGCCGCGGCACCGTGATCCACGGCATCGTGCGCACCATCCCCTACCTGGAGTACGATACCAGCGCCGGCCAGATCCGCCGCCTGGACGGCATCTTCGTGGACCTGACGGACCGCATCCAGCTGGAGCAGGCCCTGGTGCAGAGCGCCCGGCTCAAAACCCTGGGCGCCATCAGTGCCGAAGTGGCCCACGAGGTGCGCAATCCCCTCATGTCCATTGCCGGCTTTGCCCGGCGGCTGGAAAAAAAGTCCCCGGACACGCCGGAGGTGGGCATCATCCTCCGGGAATCCAAGCGCCTGGAAAGTCTGCTCAACCGCATTCGGGACTACCTCAAGCCCGTGCCCGTGCATGCCCGGGACGTCTCCCTCAATGTCATCCTGGCCGACGCCCACCACCACGTGGCCCTGGAGATGGAGGCCCGCCGCGTCTGGTGCGCCATGGAACTGGATGACCAGCTCCCCCCGGCCCAGGCCGATCCCCAGTTGCTGACCCAGGTGGTGGTGGCCCTGCTGCGGGGCGCCCTCCAGGCCACGCCCCCCGGTGGCACCTTCCACCTGCGCACCCATGCCGCCGCTGGCAAGGTGCATCTGGAATGTCGCCATCCCGTGGACCCGGAACGGCCCCTGAATCCGGAAATGGTCCTGCTTCCCTTTGACGAGCATGGCTTCAACGACGGCCTGCCCACCGGCCACCGCCTGGTGACCTCCATGCAGGGCACCATGCAGATGACTCAGGAAGGCGATGAGGTAGTGGCCACCGTGAGCCTGCCCACTGCAGACCATGCCGGCGGCAACGGGCTTGGCAGCAACGGTGCCACCGGTTCCACCCACGGCGGCAGCATCCTCGCCACACCGGACGCGCCACGCCTCTGCTTTGAGGACGATGCGGTCGTGCTTTCCGAGACCGTGTTCGAAGACCTTCTGGCCCGCAGCCTGCGTTCGGGCCACGCCCGTCACGAAGCCGTGGCCCTGATCCTGCTGGACCTGGACCTGTTTGAGCGTTGCATCGCACATCATGGCCAGGCCGCAGCCCAGCAGATCCAGGCCCAGGTGGCCCGGACCGTGGGCGAGGCCCTGTCCCGCAATCCCTGTGCCCTGGTGGTGCGGCAGGGTTTGCAGGAACTGGCCGTCATCCTTCCCAACACCGGCCTTGATGCTGCCCTGCAGGTGGCCGAGTCCCTGCGTGCAGCCGTGGCCGAACTGCGCATTCCCCGCGGCGATGCCCCCGACGCCCTGCTCACCGCCAGCCTGGGCGTGGCCGTGAGTCCGCCGGACGCCCCCTTGATCCAGGCAGACCTGCTGGCCGAGGCCGGCAAGGCCCTGTTCCTGGCCAAGCGGCAGGGTCGCGATACCGTGCACAGCGCCCGGTCCGGCCCCTCCTGAGACAGCAATCCCTGATGCGTGTTTGACTTACTTGACCCTGGAGCGTGGGTGGGCGGCGTCGTAGGTGGCCGCGAGCTGCTGCAGGGAAAGGTGCGTGTACCGCTGGGTGGTGGTGAGGCGGGCATGGCCCAGGAGTTCCTGTACGGCCCGCAGGTCTGCCCCGCCCTGGAGCAGGTGGGAGGCAAAGCTGTGGCGCAGCATGTGCGGGTGCACGTGTTGCGGCAGGCCGGCGGCCCGGGCTAGGCCGGCAATGCGCCGGGCGGCCTCGCTGCGGTGCAGACGTTTGCCGCGTCGTCCCAGAAACAGGGCCGCCTCTGCGGGCTGCGGCGCCAGGATGTGGCGGGCCGCAAGCCAGGCGTCCAGCAGGGCCCGGGCCGGCGGTGTCAGATGCGCCAGGCGTTCCTTGCCGCCCTTGCCCAGCACCTTCAGCGTCAGTCGCGGACCGGCCACGTCCTGCACATTCAGGGACAAGGCCTCGCTGATGCGCAGGCCGCTGCCGTACAGCAACTCGGCCAGGGTCAGATCCCTGAGGGTCAGGACGGCGTCCCCCGAGTCCTCGCCGTCGGCACCATCGGCAGGAGCGTCTGGAATGCGCGCCGGCGCATTTCCCGGGCTGTCCAGCAACACCTGCATGGCGTCGGCATTCAGGGCCCTAGGGGTGCGCTTTTCCGCCTTGGGATTGGCAATGCCCACGGTGGGATCCGTCGTGGCCAGCCCCTTGCGCAGGAGAAAGGCAAAAAAGGCACGCAAGGACGAGAGTTTGCGCCCCATGGAACTCTTGGCCTGGCGCTGGCGGTGCAGCTCCGCCACAAACCCCTGCACCTGCAGGCGGTCCAGTGCCTCCGGGGCATCCAGGCTCCGCGGTGGCCGGCGGGTGGCCAGGAAGGCGTGAAACTGCAGCAAATCCGCACCATAGGCAGCCACCGTGGCCGGGGAGCGATTCTTCTCCACGGCCAGATGCTCCAGGAACCGCCGCACCAGCGCGGGCATGGTGGCGTCAGTGCTGGCGCTGGTCCAGGACATAGATGCTTCCACTGATGGCCTTGGCCTTTTTCTTGAGGGCCGCGGCCATGGAGGCCGCCTCCCCGGCGTGGGTCAGCTTGCCGTTGTGGTTCATGACCACGGCGATGGACAGGCTCATGAAAGGAAAGTCCTGCTCGTTGCCCTGGCGGTCCGTGCTGCGGATACCACCCTGGCGACGGTCTTCCTCATCGTAAAAACTGGGTACAATGGCGTCAAAGCGCGAACACACGGCCTGGCAGGCGGCCTCCATCTGCGCCGCCGGCAGGATGAAGACAAAATCGTCTCCACCCACATGGCCCACAAAGTGCATGGCCGGCGAGGGCGAGGACTGCTCCCGCACCACGTTCACCAGGAGCCGCGCCGTCATCATCAGGGCCTCGTCCCCGCGGGAAAACCCGTAGCGGTCGTTGAAGGATTTGAAATTGTCCAGATCCACATAGGCCAGGCCAAATTCGGCCTTTGCCTCCACCAGCCGCTGGATACGCTGGATGATGCTGGTGTTGCCTGGCAGCTTGCTCAGGGGGTTGGCATCCAGGGTGCGGCAGGCGCGGGCCAGGGTCAGGGCCAGCCTGGCCTTGACCTCAGCCGGGAAAAAGGGACGCAGGATGAGTTCATCCACCTCGGTGACGGACCAATTCTCCCGCTCCAGGGCCTCGGGACCGCCCAGGGCCAGCACCACGGGCATCTGGCGGTAGACGTTTTCACTTTTCAAGGCCATGGCCAGCTCCAGGCCGGGCATGTCCGGCAGCAATTCATCCACCAGCAGCAGATCCGGCGGCTCGGCGTACAGTTCCTCCAGGGCCTGGGAGGCGCGCTCGAACACCTGCCAGCAGACGGCCTGGGCCGGCCACAGGGCCTGCAGCATGGCCGCCAGGGCCGCATCCGCCGTAATGACCACGCCGCGGTGCCGGCAGCGGGGCAATTCGGCATCCAGGCCGGGGTGGAGCATGTCTGTCATGGGTTCGCCAGGGCTCAGTTGAAGGAGATATCCGCCACTTCCAGGAACTTGTCCGCCAGGGAGTCCATCACCGTATCCAGCCCCTGGGTGCCGAGCTTGAGGAGCTTGAGGGCGTTGGGGTCCAGGGCCGGGACCTGATCGTCCCCGCTGGAGCCATATTCATACACTTTCACTAGAAAATCGGCAACGTGCACCACACATGCCGCGGCTGGGAAGTGTTCCGCCCGGGTGGGGGCATGGTGCCAGGACATGCCTTCGCGGATTTTCAGGGGCAGCCGCCAATGCTGGGCCAGCCACCCGTTGATGGTCTCGTGGGTGAAGCCGAGCACCAGGGACTCGGCCTCGCGGTAGGTGCAATCGCGCTGCCTGACCGTGGCGTCCAGTTCCTGTTTGACGTCGGGCAGCTGTACGGCGGTGACCACCTTGCCCAGGTCGTGCAGCAGGCCGGGCACGGAATATTCTTCTGGATCCTCCAGGCCCACCACCTTGGCGATTTCCGTGCAGGCCAGGGCGCAGCCCAGGCTATGCTCCCACAGACCGCTCATGGTGGAGGTCATGACATCGAACACCGAGGTGGAGATGATGACGCCCTTGATGACGTTCAGCCCCAGGAGCACCAGGGCATGCTGAATGGAGCCGATGCGGCCGGGAAAGCCGTAGATGGGCGAATTGACCATCTTGAGCACCTTGGCCGAGAGCACCTGATCGTAGGCGATGACCTTGGCCACCTGATCCGTGGACGAGGTGGGATCCTCCACCAGGCGGCTGACCTCCTGCAGGACGTTGGGCAGGGTGGGCAGGTCCTTGACGGCGAGGATGCGATCCTTGTGCAGCAGGCGCAGGTCTTCAGCCACGGCCCCCTCCCTTGAACAATCTGGCAAACAAGCCCCCCTTTTTGGCAGGGGCCGGCACTGGGGCCGCCACCTGAGCCGCAGTTTGGGTCCCAGTTGAGGCCACACCAGGAGCCGCAGCAGGGTTCGCGGGGGCGGCCGCCTGGCCGGAGTCCTCTTCAGGACTGTTGGCCGCGGCCGCCTCGGCTGCTGCCTTCATGCGGAAATATTGCTCCAGATGCGCCTTGACCCTGCCCATCCAGGGGTCGGCCTGATGCTTGCGGAACAGGTGATCCAACCGTTCGATGCGCCGGGCGTAGCTGGTATTGCCCCCCACACCTTCCAGATTCACGGGATGTCCCTGCACGGTGATGGATTCCACCCCCATGCTGGCGAGGCGTTCCACCAATGAGGCCGACAGCTCCGTGCCTTCGCCCACCAGCACCTGCCCGCTGTCCCGAAGCACGGCCCGGGCAAGCACCATGCCCGGCCTAGCCAATGCGGTTGGTATTTTTTGCACCGTGTGTTCCCTCGTGTTCCCTGGCGTTGCCTGGCCCCGTCAGGAGCCTTGCCCTACCCGCTGCTTCTTGCATATTGCATGCCCGGCAACTGCCGGGCAGCGCCCACCAGTTCCAGGCCCACCAGGGCGCGGCTCACGCGGGCGGCCTCCCAGCCCAGCAGCTGGCAGACCTCATCGATATGCCGAGTTCCCTGATCCGGCAAGGCCTCCCATACCTGGCGCTGGTCCTCGTCCAGGGCGGGGGGGCCTTGGGGAACAGGGGAAGCAGGGGGAGCAGGATCCTGCCCGCGGGTGGATGGGCCCTCCCCTGCCCTGCGGCGGCTTGTCCTCTGGGACTGGCGGCGGGGTTCCTGCCCCGGGGGATGGCTGATCCTTGAATCGGCCGCCACCTGTGTGAGAGCGGGAGCGGGGGCCGGCGCGGCGGCACGCATGCGCTCCTTGAGATGCGGCGCGATTTCTCGCAGCACGTCCTCGGCGGTGGCCACAGCCCGGGCGCCGTCGTTGATGAGCCGCAGGCATCCGGCAAAGGAAGGCCAGTCTGCCTGACCGGGCACGGCCATCACTTCCCGGTTCTGCTCCAGGGCCCGGGTGGCGGTGATAAGACCACCACTGCGCTCGCCGGCCTCGGCCACCACCACGGCCAGGGACAGCCCGCTGATGATGCGGTTGCGCAAGGGGAACTGATGCGGCTCCGGCGTGGCCCTGGGAGCCAGCTCGGAAAGGACCAGGCCCCGCGTTTCCAGCTGCTGTCGCACGTCTCCATTGCCGGCAGGGTAGCCGGAATCCAGCCCGGCCCCGAGCACGGCGATGGAAGAGCCCACCTCCTGCAGGGCAGCCAGGTGGGCATGGCGGTCGATGCCGTAGGCCATGCCGGACACCACGGTCACGCCACTGCGGGCCAGCCCCGCTGCCAGGCGGGCGGCCATGGTGCTGCCGTAGGCCGAGCATTTCCGCGCGCCCACGATGGCCACGCAGGTGCTGTCCAACAGGGTCAAATCTCCCACGTAATACAGGAAGATGGGCGGGTCGGGAATGTCGCGCAGGCGTTGGGGGTAGCGGGGATGGTTCCAGAGCAGCACGTGCCGTCCGCCCTCGGCGGCCTGCCGCCATTCTTCCTCGGCCTGGGGCTGCCAGAGGGCATCCCGGAAATGCTGCACCACCCGCGCTGGCGCCAGACGGTCCCGCTCCCAGGCATGCAGGTGGGCCACCGCCTGCCAAGCCCCGCCGTGGGCCTCCAGCAGGCGCTTCCAGGTGCGGGGGCCAAGGTGCGGAGTGTGCTTAAGGGCCAGGCAGGCCCAGTATTCATACCGGGGATCTGTCGGCTTGCCGTATACGCCATACTCCTCGGGCGCCTCGGCCAGACCGGACATTCCGGCCATCCCTGAAAGGCCCGGTGGACGCAGCAGCCCGGGGGCAAGCAGGCCGTGGCGCAACTGCATGGTGTGCCGCCGGTGCTGCATGTCCGACTACTTGAGCCTGCCCTGCAGGGCGTCCTTGGCCAGCCCGGCGGAACCCGAACGCGGGTACTCCTTGACGAGGGTTCCCAGGTAGAAGCGGGCGTTGGGCTTGTCCCCCAACTGTTCGTAGGCATAGCCGATCTTGAGCAGGGCCGCGGCGGCTTTGTCGTGCTTGGGGAAGCGGGCGGTCACTTCCTTGAAGGTAAGGATGGCCTGGGCGTAACGCTTGTCGTGGTAGTAGGTTTCCCCCAGCCAGTAGTAGGCGTTGGGCAGCATGGCGCCCTTGGGGTTCTCCTGGATATAGGCGTTGAGCAGCTGACGCCCGCGGTCGATCTTGCCGGCCTGGATGAGCTTCACGGCCTCTTCATAACTGGCCGTGGGGTTGACGGCGGGCTTGCCCTTGGCCGCTGTAGCGGCGGGGGCAGCCGGGCCGGCGGCGCCCGGCGTATTGTACTGCACGATGGGCTTGGAGACGACCCGGTTGGGATCCAGTTCCAGGGGGGCTGCGCCGGGAATTGCCTCTCCGGCACCTGGCTCCGGCAGCTCCCCATTCATCCCCTGCCCTGGAACACGGGGGACGGGCTTGGACACGCGACGCTTGACCACCTCCGGCGCTTCCGCAGCCCCAGGACCAGGCGCGGATTCCAGGGGAGCGACTGGCAGGGGGGCGACTGGCTCGGAAATCGGTCCGGCGACAGGCGGAGCTGGCGAAGCAGGGGGGGCAGCGGGCGGAGCGGGGGGAGGAACGGGAGTGGGGTCGGGCAGGAATGTTGGGATCGGTTGCCCCGGAGCAGATTTTTGGGCATGATCCTGCGCAGCCGGCGGGGTCCACTCGGCCACCGCCCGCGTGGAGGCCGCACGCAACTGCCGCCTGGCCTTGATGTCCTGCAACAGGCGGGCCTTTTCCTTGCCTTCTGCGACAAGATAGTCTTCGATGAGGTCGAGCCTGGAAGCGGTGTCCGTCCGTGCCATCTCCTGGCCGGTGGCCATCTGCTGGAGGGTGTCATCCATGGAAACCAGGCGCTCCTCCAGCTTTTCCACCTGCTGCCGGGAGGCGCAGCCGCCGGCCAGTAGGCTGCACAGCAACAACACCAGCGGCGCCGCAACACGAAGGCCTGTGGCGGCCGGTCCGGCGAGGGTGGCTCGGGCATTGCTTCGACTCATCTCCTGACCTCCTTGGACGCTCCCGCGTGCAGCATGACACCCCCCCGCGCCTGACAGGTGCGGCTGTGTCCCGGTCAGGGCAGACTGCACCACTTCGCGCTGCTGCATCGCCACACTGATGCATTGCATTGCAATATGGAATAGTGGTACAAGCAATTCGTCCGAAACACAATACCCCTCCGCAGAATACTATTGGCGGAGGCGATGCGGGAACTATCATGGATA
>JAIWOE010000148.1 GCA_020217165.1 Desulfovibrio sp.
TACCAGCTGCAAACGTTTTTTGACGAAACACGGGCACTCATCAACGAAAACCGCAAGCGGTACAATCGACTGCTGGCCATTCTGGCGGTCTCGTTGTTGTTGAATCTGTATTCCACGAGCTTTCTGTATACTGTAAGAGACTACGCGGTGAACACCACCCAGCACATCAATCACTTGTACGAAAATCTCATGCGGCTGGTGGTGCCCAAGGAGTAGCCAGGGCGTTTCCGGTCCAGGCAGGGAGGTAACCATGGCGCCGCCGGTTAAGATCAAGCGTTCACAAAAAAAAGCCGGGGGTGCTGGCGGCAAGGGGGCGAATCCCTCCGGCGGCGCTGCGTTTGGCAGGCCGGTGCAGATGATTCTCGCCACGGCTGCGGTCACGGCCGTGCTCGTGGTGGCGGCAAACCATTACCTGCCGCGCATTCAGCAGCTAACGTCCGGTTCTCCCGCCACGACGCGACAGCCCGTGGTGCCGTTCCCACCCATCGGGCAATCCCAGACCAGACCTCTGCCCACCACCAGCGCGCCACCAGCTCCACCTGCGCCACTGCCTGCAGACAATGCCAGCCCTGCCCAGGCCCAGGCCCCCGCAACCGCGGCCGAGTCCCTGTCTGGTCCTTCTGCCGCTCCTCCTGCTTCCGCTCCAGCTCCACCCCCCGCTCCAGGGGGAGGGCAGGGCCAGGCCGTGCAGCAGGCCCTGCAGGATGCCGCCCGGTTGGCAGCCGCACCGCCAGAAGCTCCGCCTGCGCCACCGGCGCGCTCCACCCCGGCGGCCGTGGCCGGGAAAGGTGGCTCCGCCAAGGCCGGCGCCCCGACTCCCCAAAAAGATCCCCCCATCACCGCCGAGGAACGCAATCACATGAACAGCCTGGTGTCCGCCAGGGTGGAGAAGGTCCAGGGACGTTGCCTGCTGCGAGTAACCACGGCCAAGCCCTTCATGCGGTTCAAGTGGATGCAGCTGGACGGCCCCCCCCGGGTGGCCCTGGATCTGGTGGGCAGCTGGGACGTCAACGCCATGACGCGTGACCGCGGCGACGGCCTGTGCGCCCGGGAGCTTCGCCTGGGCCGGCACCCCGACCGAGTTCGCCTGGTGGTGGAACTGGCCGGCGGCTCCACTGTGGGCCCCCGCACGGCGGTGGTGGAGAAGCTCTCTCCCACGGAATTGCTGGTGACCTTGCCGCATCGGTAAATGATTCTGTTGCGCCTCCGCCCATGCCTCCCTCCCCGGTTTTCCGGGGAGGGTTTTTTTTGGTGTCGGCGGACCCGTCGCCCTGCTGTATAGCAGGCCAGCCAGGTCACCCCCGGTTTTCCGGGGAGGGTTTTTTTTGGTGTCGGAGCGTGATCCTGGGCGCAATTCAGAATGATCGTCTTGACAATTGCCAATACACAGACGTATTGACGGTTATGGCATATGATCTTGATCGAATCGACGTTCAGATACTCCGCATGCTGCAGGAGAACGCCCGCACTTCCAACGCCGCCATTGCCCGCGAGGTGGGCATGGCGCCCTCGGCCGTGCTGGAGCGCATCCGCAAGCTGGAGCGTCGGCAGGTCATCCTGGGGTACACGGCGCAGCTCAACCCCGCCGCCCTGGGCCGGGGGCTCACCGCCTTCACTAATGTGCGCACCGAGGAGGCCGTGGGCGCCACCGAGGCTGGAGAGGAGCTGGCCAGGCTCCCCGGCGTGCAGGAGGTGCATCACACCGCCGGCCAGGACTGCTACCTGGTGAAGCTGCGCGTGGCGGATACCACCGCCCTGGCCCAGCTGCTCAAGCAGTTTGGCGCCGTGCCCACGGTGCGGGACACCCGCACCACCATTGTGCTGACCACTGTTTGTGAATCCAACCCCTTGCCCCTTCCCGACCCCGAGGCCGGGGAGGGCGGCCGCCAGGCATAAGGAAGTATCCGCATGGATCCTCGCACCCTCGAACCCGCCGTCATTGCCCGCGGCAAGGAATTTTTCGCCAGCATCAGCGGCGAGGCACCCTCCATATTCGATAAAGGCTGGTGGACCGGCAAGGTCATGGACTGGTCCATGAAGCACGAAGACTTCAAGGTGAAGATGTTCCGCTTTGTGGATGTCATCCCGGCCATTCACGACACCGATTCCCTGGTCCGCCACATCAAGGAGTATTTCCAGGACGGTTGCGGGGAGCTGCCGCCGGTCATGTCCGCCGGGCTCAAAGGGGCCAGCCTGGCCGGGTCCCTGGGTCTGGGGCTGATGGCCAAGGGCATCCGCTCCAATATCGAGAAGATGGGCCGCCAGTTCATCGTGGGCCAGGACGCCAAGGAAGCCGTGAGCTCCATCGAAAAGCTGCGCAAGGACGGCTTCGCCTTTGTCATCGACAGCCTGGGCGAGGCCACCATGAGTGAAGAGGAAGCCGACGAGCATCTGGAAGATCACCTCAAGCTCCTGGATGTCCTTGGCGCGGCCCAGAAAAAATGGAAGCCCCTGGGAGATGCTGGCAACGATTTGGACTGGGGCCACGCGCCCAAGGTGAACCTGGCCGTGAAGCCCACGGCCTTCTATTCCCAGGCCACTCCCAAGGACTTCGATGGCTCCGTGCAGGGCATGCTCAAACGCCTGCTGCCCATGGCTCTGAAGATCAAGGAAATCGGTGGATTCCTGTGCATCGACATGGAGCAGTTGAGCGTCAAGGACATCACCATCGAGGCCTACAAGCGCCTCCTGCTGCACCCCGAGCTCAAGGACTACCCCCACCTGGGGCTGGTACTCCAGACCTATCTGCGTGACACCGAGACCGACCTGGACAGCCTGCTGGCCTGGGCCCGGCAGCACAACCGCCAGATTTCCCTGCGCATGGTCAAGGGCGCATACTGGGATTACGAAACCGTGGTGGCCCGGCAGAATGGCTGGGAAGCTCCGGTGTGGCTGCAAAAGCCCGAATCCGACGCCTGCTACGAGCGCTGCGCCTGGAAGATCCTCCAGCATGCGGACATCTGCCATCTAGCCTGCGCCTCGCACAATATCCGCACCATCAGCGCCGTGATGGAGATGGCCAAGGCCCTGGGCGTGGACGAGAGCCGCTACGAATTCCAGGTGCTCTACGGCATGGCCGAACCCGTGCGCAAGGGCCTGAAAAACGTGGCCGGCCGCGTGCGCCTGTATTGTCCCTATGGCGACCTCATCCCCGGCATGGCCTATCTGGTCCGTCGCTTGCTGGAAAACACGGCCAATGAGAGCTTTCTGCGCCAGAGTTTCGTGGACGAAGCCAGCCAGGAAGAACTGCTGGCCGATCCGGCAACCAAGATCCTGCCTGCGCCCGAGCCCGTCGCAGCCACCGCCTGCGTCAAAAAGCCTTTTGAGAACGAAGCCATGGTGGACTTTACCCTTGCCGAGAGCCGCGAGGCCTTCCCGGCAGCCATTGCCATGGTCCGCGGACGCCTGGGAAGGACGTACCCCCTATGGATTGGCGGCAGGGACGTGGAAACGCCAGACACCATCGCCACCCGCAACCCGGCCAACCAGAGCGAGGTGATCGGCCATGTGTGCCAGGCCGGGGTGGAGGACGTGGAAGCCGCCATCGCTGCAGCCAAAACACAGCAGAAGGCCTGGGCCAGACTGCCTGCCTCCCAGCGGGCGGACTGCCTGCGCAAGGCAGCCGCCATCTGCCGCGAACGGTTTTTCGAACTGAGCGCCTGGCAGATCCTGGAAGTGGGCAAGCAGTGGGAACAGGCTTATGCTGATGTGGCTGAAGCCATAGACTTTTTGGAATACTACGCCAACGAGGCCGAGCGCCTGGCCACGCCGCGCACCGAAGCCTCCCTGCCCGGCGAATCCAACCGACTGGGCTACCGGGCCAAGGGGCTGGTGGCCGTCATCGCGCCCTGGAATTTCCCCTTTGCCATTTCCGTGGGCATGTGCGCCGCGGCCCTGGTTACGGGCAATGCGGTGCTGTACAAGCCGTCCAGCCTGTCATCCGTGGTGGGCTACGGGCTGAAGGAAGTCTTCCAGGCCGCCGGTATCCCTGGCGGAGTGTTCAATTACCTGCCAGGCCGCAGTTCCGTCATGGGCGATCACCTGGTGGGCCATAAAGACATTCACGTCATCGCCTTCACCGGGTCCATGGAAGTGGGGCTGCACATCCTCAAGTCCGCCGCCATCCCCGCGCCGGGCCAGGCTCATGTGAAGCGTGTGATTGCCGAGATGGGTGGCAAGAACGCCATCATCATTGATGATGACGCCGAGCTGGACGAAGCCGTGGCTGGCACCCTGTACTCCGCCTTTGGCTTTCAGGGGCAGAAATGCTCGGCGTGTTCGCGGGTCATCGTGCTGGACGGCGTGTACGAACGGTTCGTGCCCCGGCTGGTGGCGGCGGCGCGGTCCATCAAGATCGGTCCGGCCGAGGATCCGTCAAATGTCATGGGCCCGGTCATCGACCCCAGGCAGCAACGCAACGTCAACCAGTATGTGGAGCTGGCCCACACCGAGGGCAACGTGCTGCTCATGCACACCGCACCGCAGCCCCTGTGGGCCCAAGGGTGCTACGTGCCTCTGACCATTGTGGAGGGCATCTTGCCGCAGCACCGCCTGGCCCAGGAGGAGATCTTCGGGCCGGTGTTGTCCATCATGCGGGCCAGGGACTTTGACCAGGCCATGGACTGGGCCAACGGCACGCAATTTGCTTTGACGGCGGGCCTGTATTCCCGGTCTCCGGCACGCATCGAGCGCTTTACGCAGGAGATGGAGGCGGGCAACCTGTACGTCAACCGTGGCACCACCGGCGCGCTGGTGCACCGGCAGCCCTTTGGCGGGTTCAAGCTCTCGGGCGTGGGTTCCAAGGCCGGCGGGCCGGACTATCTGCTGCAGTTTGTGGACCCTGTGAACATCACTGAAAACACCATGCGCCGTGGCTTTGCCCCGGTGGAGGAATAGAGGGGACGAGGAGAGGGGAGCGCGTGCGGCAGGGGGGGGCGTCTGGTCCGAAGACAGACCTCCCCCTTGCCCTTGCGCCGCCCGTGGAAGCGCGAGGCGGAACACCCAACTGGCCGGAAGATCACATGATCTCCCGGCCAGTTGGGTTCCAGGAAGGGCGTGCGGGGGAATACACTCTCTGGAGAAAGGACTTTCCCCCCGAAAGCACGTAGGGAAGTGCTGTTCCAAATTTCGGGGAGGACCGTCCACCAGCATGCGTGGATGTTGGCGGACTCACGGAGCCTGCGGCTCCGGGGCCACCTTGCAGGCGGCCTGATGTGTTGCGTTTTTTGTGGACGTATGTTGAGGACGCAACACTAGACCAGCCCGGCGGTTTTCAGGGCCGCGTCGAGCTCGCGTTCGTGCTCGGGGCTCAGGGGCACCATGGGCAGGCGGACTTCAAAGGTGATCTTGCCCATTTTGGCCAGGGCGGTCTTGGCGGGCACGGGGTTGGTCTCGATGAACATGACCCGGTTCAGGGGGTTGAGGAAGTAGTGGAGCTTGCGGGCCTCGCCAAAATCGCAGCTCTAGAAGGCCGTGCACATGCGAGCCATCTGGGACGGGCAGATGTTGGACACCACGCTGATGACGCCCACACCGCCCACGGACAGCAGGGGCAGCACGGTGAAGTCATCCCCGGAAAGCAGAATGAATTCCGGCCCGCAAAATTCCATGACTTCGCTCACCTGCTTCAGATCCCCCGTGGCTTCCTTGATCCCCTTGACTTCGGGAATTTCGCGGAACATCCGGGCCACGGTTTTGGGCAGCAGGTTCACGCTGGTGCGGCCGGGCACGTTATACACGATGAACGGCATGGACACTTCTGCGGCAATGGCCTTGAAGTGCGCCACCAAGCCTTCCTGGGTGGGTTTGTTATAGTAGGGGGTGATGAGCAGGGCGGCGTCGGCGCCGGTTTCCTTGGCATGGCGTGTCAGTTCAATGGCTTCCCGGGTGTTGTTGGAGCCGGCGCCGGCAATGACGGGCACGCGGCCTTTGACCTGGTCCACGCAAATGGAGATGACGTTGCGGTGCTCCTCATGGGAGAGGGTGGCGGATTCGCCGGTGGTGCCGCAGGGAACAAGGCCGTTGATGCCCTGTTCGATCTGCCATTCGATGAGACGACGGTACGCCTCTTCGTCCACCTGGCCGTTCTTGAAGGGAGTGACGAGAGCCGTGATGGCGCCGCGAATCTGCATGGTCATGCCTCCTGCCGCCGGGGACTGCAGACGGGATCAAGATAAAGGATTACATTGACGATAGCACCGCGAAAGGGGCTTCTGCAAGAGTTTCTTTAGAGTGGAAGGCCCAGGGCCCGGGCGTCCAGGACGCCGGCAAAGACGTAGGCCGCTGCCCCCGTGAGGAACACTTGGCCCCCGTCGCTGGTGATGGTCAGCACTTCCTTGCCCGTGGTGGTGATGTTGACTTCCGAAGCGGCAAAGCCGAGCTGCTGAGCCACCAGGGCGCTGGCTGCCGCGCCGGTGCCGCAGGCATAGGTCTCGTCTTCCACACCGCGTTCATAGGTACGCAAGTGGATGGTGGTGCTGTTGAGTATCTGAATGAAATTGGCATTGGCGCCCTTGGGGGCAAACCGCTCGTGGTGGCGCAGGGCCCGGCCCAGGGTCTTGACGTCCACACTCCAGACATCATCCACGATGACCACCGCATGGGGCACGCCAGTGTTGACGTGATTGACGGTGTAGGTGGTCCCGTTCAGGGTCAGGGGCTCGCCCAGCCAGAGATCGTGGGGCGCAGTGAGCTGCACCTTGACCCGGGCGCCGGCAGGAGATTCTTCCAGCACCTGGGCCAGGATGGGACCGGCATCGGTGAGGAATCGGTGGGCCGGGCCAGCCAGATCCAGTCGCACGGCCAGGCTGGCAGCGCAGCGGGAGGCATTGCCGCACATTTCGGCGCGGGAGCCGTCGGCGTTGAAGAAGTGCCAGCGGTAGTCGCAGCCGGGGGCCGGTGCGGGGGCTTCCAGGAAAATCAGGCCATCGGCGCCGATGCTGAAGGCGCGCTGGCACAGGACCGTGGCCCATTGCGCCATGTGTTCCCGGGGCAGCTGCAGGGTGCGATTGTCTATGAAAATGAAGTCGTTGCCACAACCATGGAGCTTGTGGAATTCGATGCGGCGAGTGGCGTCGGGGGCAGACGTCGCAGACATGGCGGGTGCATCCTTATGAAGCAGGGGTGGGGTGCGGATGGAACAAGGCCTTGATGACGGGATCGTCCGCCACATGCTCTTCCAGTACCGGCGCGGTGGCCCGGATGTTGTCCTCCAGTCGCCAGCGGCCCTGCGGAGTGGGCCAGGCCAGGAGCTGCACCACGGTGACGGTGCGGCCCTTGCTGGAGGTGCGGGCCCAGAGGGTCTGCCCGTTGTTGGCAATCAGATCCGGGGCAGCGGTGCCGGCGCCGGCGCCAAGGAGGATATCCAGCCCGGGCACGCCGTGGGAGAGCAGGGTGAATTCCTGCTGGCGCCCCCAATGGCTCATGCCGATGACCAGATCGCTCTGGGCCTTCTGGGCGGCGATTTCCCGGCGCACGGCATCCTGCATCTGGTCGGAAGGGGTGGCCTGATGGTCAATGAGGGGAAAATGTACCACGGCGACTTTTTTCCCGCCCACGGCATGCATCTCCGTGAGGCAGGAAGAGGTGGACAATTCCCGGAACAGGTGCGGCAGCTCCCGCGGCTGGCCTGGGGCCACGTTGCGGCGCAGCCAGTCAGCCTCGGCGGGGGTGACGAACACGCGGGTATAGCCCAGCAGGTCGTAGGCCCGGAAAAAGGCTGGCACGTAGTGTTCCTTGGGCCGCACCTCAAGGTCTCGCTTGTCGAAGAATTCCTGGGCGCCGCCCAGGGTGAGCACCGGGGCCTTGGGGCCCAGGGTCTGCTTCACATGCTGCATGATGGTGGCCCGCCGGGCCATCCCGCCAACAAGGTGCCCCCCTCAGGTGGGGCAGGGATCAAAATACCCCTTGGTGTCTGCCGTGAAGAAGATGGTCAGCACCGGCGGGGCCTCGGCGGCTCGCGCGGCCGGGGTCGTGACGCCGGATGCTGCGTGCACCCAAACGCACAGGCCAAGCACCAGCACCAGACATGCGGCCAGGGCGGCTGCTGCCCGCAGGGGAATAGACATGGAACGCCCCGCTACTTGTTGAGAAATTCCTTGAGCTCCTTGCCAGCCCGGAAGAACGGCAGGATTTTGGGGTCCACGGTCACCATTTCACCGGTTTTGGGGTTACGGCCGGTGTAGCCGCCGTAGGTCTTGATTTTGAAGCTGCCGAACCCGCGGATTTCCACGCGGGAACCTTCCCTGAGGGAATCCTTGATGGAGTCGATGAACGTGCTCACCACCACAGTGGCTTCTTCAAGGGGGATGTTGTTTTCTTCAGACACTTTCCGGATCAGCTCGCTCTTGTTCATCCCTGGGCTCCATGTCGGTGTGGCGCGTCCCCCCGAACGCTGGTGTGCATAATTGACGCAAGAATTATGGATTATTCTACATGTATCGTCAAGGAATTCTTATTCGTTTTGTGGCGTGGCCGCATCCGCCGCCTCTGTAGGGGGCGTTGGGGCCGGACCATGGAGGGAGTTGAGGGGCCGCAGGGCTTGTTCATGGGCCAGTTCGGGGAGCCGGGCTTCGCGCAGCTTGGCCAGTTTGACGGCCACGGCCATCATGTCCCGCGCGGCATTGGATTTGGGCGCCAGCTTCATCAAGGGGGATTGTTTGCGCACGGCGTCGGCCACCTGCTTGTCCAGGCTGATGCCGCCAAGGAACGTGACGGAAAAGCCCAGGAACCGTTCGCAGGTGGCGTTGAGGCGGTGGAAGGCTTCGCGCTCTTCGGCGTGGGATTCCGCCATGTTCACCACCACGTGGAACTCCCGCAGTCCGTGCTGGGTGGCCAGGACTTTGATGAGGGCGTAACTGTCCGTCAGGGAGGTGGGTTCCGGCGTCACCACCACCACGCGCACGTGGCTCATGGTGGCGAAGGACAAGACCGTGGGGGAGATGCCGGCGCCAAGATCCATGAAGGCGAAGTTGTACCGGGAAAACAGGGGCCGCAGGCGTTCAAAGAGGTGCTCGCGGGCGTCATCATCCAGTTCCAGGAGCTCCGGGACACCCGAGGCGGCGGGCAGCAGGTCGAAGCCCCCGCGGGCCAGGGGGGTGATGATCTCCTGCAGGGGCGTATCTTCATCCACCAAGTCCTGGATGGTTTTTTCTGGCGCAATGCCCAGCAGCACGTCCAGGTTGGCAAGGCCGATATCGCAGTCCATGAGCAGCAGGGGATGGCCGGCCTTGAACAGGCAGTAGGAAAGGTTCAGGGCGATGTTGGTCTTGCCCACGCCGCCTTTGCCGGAAAGAATGGCTACGGAAAGCGTCTTGTTGGGGAGCGTCATGCGTCCTCCGAGAAAAAGAGGCCATCGTCATCGTCCAGCAGGCCGGGCCCGCCGGCATTGGAGAGCAGGAACTGCTTTTCGCTGGACTGCACCAGGGTGGAGCGGACCATGGTTTCCTCGTCCGCCGCCAGGCAGG
>JAIWOE010000149.1 GCA_020217165.1 Desulfovibrio sp.
ATGCATCCGCCAGGCCAGGGACCGCGTGGTCTTCATTAACACCGGCTTTCTGGATCGCACCGGCGATGAAATCCACACCAGCATGGAAGCCGGCCCTATGGTGCCCAAGGACGCCATGCGCGGCGCAACCTGGATGGCGGCCTATGAGGACTGGAACGTGGATGTGGGCCTGCTGTGCGGCATGCACGGCCGGGCGCAGATCGGCAAGGGCATGTGGGCCAAGCCGGACCGCCTGGCCGAGATGGTCTCCACCAAAATCGCCCATCCCAAGAGCGGCGCCAGCACCGCCTGGGTGCCCTCCCCCACGGCGGCCACCCTGCATGCCATGCATTATCATCTGGTGGATGTGGCCGCCCGCCAGCGGGAGCTGCTGGGCCAGTTGGCCATTGCCCGACGCGCCCGGCTGGATGAACTGCTGGACATTCCGGTCATGGAATCCGTGGATCTCCCCCCCGAGCAAATCCAGCGCGAACTGGACAACAACGCCCAGGGCATCCTGGGCTACGTGGTCCGCTGGGTGGATCAGGGCATCGGCTGCTCCAAGGTACCGGACATCAACAACGTGGGCCTGATGGAAGACCGCGCCACCCTGCGCATCTCCAGCCAGTACCTGGCCAACTGGCTGCATCACGGCGTCTGCACGCCGGCCCAGGTGGAGGAAACCCTACGCCGCATGGCCGCAGTAGTGGACGCGCAAAACGCCGGCGACCCCGCCTACCGGCCCATGGCCCCGGACTTCGAGGCCAGCGAAGCCTTCCAGGCAGCCCGGGAGCTGATCTTCAAGGGCCGCACCCAACCCAACGGCTACACCGAGCCCATCTTGCATGCCCGCCGCCGGCTGGCCAAGGCCGCGGCCCGCTGAGGAAGTTTCCCTCGGGATTTCACGCAATAAGACACCGCCCCGCCAGGGAGTCCCGGTGAGGCGGTGTCTTATCGTGGCTGTCAGACTAGGCGATGAACGGTTACGGGCAGGCAAGCACCACCACTGGCGTTTTTCCTGCTTCGCCCCCCATGGGGGTCTAATACTCCGCCACGCACAGGTCCGGATCCAGGCGCACCTTCGACAGCAGGGCGATGAGGCTGACCAGCTCGTCCCGGGTCAGCCCCGCCAGCACCGCTCCATGATGCGTGAACATGCCGGGCAGGACGGCGTTGAGCATGCTGCGTCCTTCCTCTTTAAGGGCAATGCGCACCACGCGGCGGTCCTTCTCATCCTGCACGCGCTCCACCAGACCCTCACGAACCATACCTGACAGCAGGGCCGAAATGGTGGGATAGGACACACTGGACAGCTCGGCCAGTCGGCACACGGGCAGGGGTTCGGCCTCGTGGCTGAGCAGCACCATCACCAGGAACCGGCCGTAGGAGAGACCATGCAGGGCCAGACGCCGCTCGGCGCAGCGGTGCAGGGTGCAGCCCGTGCGCAGCACGTGCAGGTACGCCTCGGTGACCAGCATATCCATTTCCGGATACTGGCCGGACTTTTCGAGCAGAGTCTGATAGCTGGGCATCTCTTTGAGCATCATGGCCGGACTCCATTTTGGGCGCTAATCATTAGTTGGCTAAATTTATTCTCGCGAAGTAATACGATCTCCCATCCAACGCAAGCCCGCATTCCGGCCCTCATTGGCCGCTTTTTCTTGCGGGAGACGGGCAGCCTGGGGTATGGAGGTGCAAACCGATCTTCCCACAGCGAGGCGCCGCGTGCAAAAAAGACGTGCACTTCTGGATATCCCTGCCCTTGCCGGCCCCTTGTCCCGGGTGTCCCGGGTATCCCAGGTGTCCTGGTTGTCCTGGTTCATGCTGGGGCTTGCGCCCGGGATTGTCCTGGGACTTGCCGTCGGCCTGGCAGCGGGCTGGCTGGTGCTGCGCGCCCCAGGCGATGCCGCCTCCCCCCCTGCCACGCCACAGCCCGAAGCCTCGCTGGCCGAGGAGCATCCCCCAAGCGTCATCGCCCGACGGCTGCCGGTGATCGACTGGTACGAAGCCGTGGGCGCCGTGCAGCCCCGGGAGGAAACCGAGGTGGAAGCCCTGGTCACAGCCAGGGTGATGCAGGTCCTCGTGAACCCTGGCGATGCCGTGACCAAGGGCGATGTGCTGGTGGTGCTGGATAATCGGCAACTGGCTTCCCGCCTGGCCCAGGCCGAGGAGGAACGCGAGGGCGCACGCGCCAGCGTGGCCCAGGCATCCCAGGGCGTGCAGGCGGCGCAGGCGTCCTTTGATCGCGCCGCAGCGCACTACCGCCGCATCCGGTCCCTGTTTGGCGGCAAGGCCGTGGCCGAAAGCGAGCTGGATCAGGCCGAGGCAGACTACCTGCGCGCCCAGGCCGGCCTGGAAGAAGCCCGCAAGCGCCATGCCGCAGCGCAATCCGCCCTGGCCAAGGCCCAGGAAGCCGTGGAGGAAGCCCGCATCCAGCTGGGCTACGCCACCATCGTGGCCCACGAATCCGGGGAGGTGCTGCGGCGCCATGTGGACCCCGGCGGCCTGGCCGCGCCGGGCAAGTCCCTGCTCTCCATGCGCACGGGCGCCGGGTTGCGCCTGGAAGCCCTGGTGCGGGAAGGACTCATCGGCCGGGTGCGGCCCGGCATGGAACTGCCCTTGCGCATCCCGGCCCTGGACCTGGACACCCTGGGCCTGGTGGACGAGGTGCAACCCTCGGCAGATCCCGCCACCCGAACCTTCGTGGTCAAGGCCGTCATTCCGCCAAACAGAAACGTGCACCCCGGCATGTTCGGCCGCCTGCTGATTCCCCTGGATCAACATGAGGCCGTGCTGCTCCCCGGCCAGGCCGTGCGCCGGGTGGGACAGCTGGAAACCGTGCGCATCAAGACCGCCGATGGTGCTGCCCCCTGGCGGACGGTGTTCGTCACCACGGGGCAGGCCAATGCCACCCATGTGGAGATTCTTTCCGGCCTGACCGGGGGCGAGCTTGTAGCCCTGCCGCAAGTGGCGCCCGGGGCGACGCCGATAGGGGACCCCGACACGGCCAATGCCACGGGAGCCGGCGGCAATGGCTGACCCCCGCCCCACTCCCTCCGCAACGCAGCCGCCCGAGTCCTTCGGCCTCGTGGGGCTGATCACGGCTCCGTTCCTGCGCGGCCTGGCCGCGCCCCTGCTCATCATCTTTGCCCTGTGCCTGGGAGCGGCGGCAGTGCTCCTGACCCCACGGGAGGAGGAACCGCAAATTGTGGTGCCCATGGCGGACATCCTGGTCCGCGTGCCCGGCGCTTCCGCCCTGGAGGTGGAGCGGCTCGTGGTCACTCCCCTGGAACGCATCCTCTGGCAGATCAGCGGGGTGGAGCATGTCTATGCCGTGGCCAACCGGGACAAGGCCATGGCCACGGTGCGGTTTTTTGTGGGCGAGAACCGGGAGGCCTCCCTCATCAAGTTGCACAATGCCATGCAGACCAACCTGGATCTGGTGCCGGGCATCGTCATGGACTGGTCGGTCAAGCCGCGGGAAATCGACGATGTGCCCATCCTGCTGCTGGTGCTGCATTCCGCCGTGTACGACGACCACGCCTTGCGACGCATGGCCGAGGAGCTCTATCACCGCCTGGCCGCGGAAGAGGATGTGAGCAGATTGTTCCTGGTGGGCGGACGCCCCCGGGAAGTGCGTGTGGAGCTGGCCGCAGAACGGCTGGCCGGCTTCGGGGTGACCATGGAGGACGTGCTCAGGACCCTGCGCAGCGCCGACGCCTCGGTCACCGCCGGCAGCGTCACCCGGCAGAACACCACCTTTGCCATCACGGCGGATGCATTCCTCCTGGCTCCCGGCGAACTTGGCCAGCTGGTGGTGGGTGTGCGCGAAGGCCGACCCGTGACCCTTTCCGACGTGGCCACCATCGTGGATGGCCCGGCGGAGCCCACCACCTATTCCCGTCTGGGCTCTTCCGCTTTCCATGGGGACGCGGCGCACCCGGCCGTGACCCTGGCCATCGCCAAAAAACCCGGCACCAATGCCGTGGAGGTCACCCGCCGCCTGCGCGCACGCCTGGACACCCTGATGCCGCTGCTGCCAGACGACGTGGCCGTGGAAATCATGCGCGACGACGGTCGCACCGCCCAGCAAAAGGTGGATGAGCTGCTGGCCTCCCTGGCCTTTGCCATCGGCACCGTGGTGGCCCTGCTGGCCGTGACCATGGGGCGGCGCGAGGCCCTGGTGGTGGCCGTGAGCGTGCCGGTAAGCTTCTCCCTGGCCCTGTTCTGTTCCATGCTCCTGGGCTACAGCATCAACCGCGTCACCCTCTTTGCCCTTATTCTTTCCCTGGGGCTGGTGGTGGATGATCCCATCACCAATGTGGACAACATTCAGCGCCACATCCTCAAGGGAGTGCGGCGGCCCCTGGAAGCCACTCTGGCGGCCCTCAAAGAGGTGCTGCCGCCGGTGCTGCTCTCCACCGTGGCCATCATCATCAGCTTTGCACCCATGCTGTTCATCACCGGCATGATGGGCCCGTACATGGCGCCCATGGCCGCCAACGTGCCCCTGGCGGTGATCTTTTCCACCGTGGCGGCCCTGACGGTGGTGCCGTGGCTTTCGTACCACCTGCTCAAGGGCCTGGCTCCCGACGCCGGCACGGCAGCCTCCTCCATCAAGGAGGCCACGCCAGCCTGGATCCGCCGGGGGTACCACGCCGTCATGGCCCCGCTGCTGGGTGCGGCCTGGCGTCGCTGGGCGCTGTTTTGCGGTATCGGCCTGCTGCTGGCGGGCAGCCTGGCCCTGGCCGCATTCCGCCTGGTGCCCCTGAAAATGCTGCCCTTTGACAACAAGGACGAACTGCAGCTGGTGCTGGACTTTCCCGAAGGCACCAGCCTGGAAGCCACGGACCGCGCCCTGCGGGACTTTGAGGACTTCCTGGCCCGCGTGCCGGAAATCGAAGCCTGGGCCACCTATGCCGGCACGGCCTCGCCCATGGACTTCAACGGCCTGGTGCGCCAATACTACCTGCGCGACCAGCCTCATCAGGCAGACATCCGCATCCGCCTGCGCCCCAAGGACACGCGCTCTACCCAAAGCCATGCCATCGCCCTGCGCATGCGGCATCCCCTGGAGCAGCTGGCCACGACCCATGGCGTGGCCCTCAAACTGGTGGAATCCCCCCCCGGCCCGCCGGTCATGGCCACGGTGGTGGCGGCCATCAGCGGCACGCCCCAGACCAGGTATGAAACCCTCGTGGCCGCCGCCGGGGAGCTCATGGGGTTAATGCGCTCCGAGCCGGGGGTGACGGACGTGGACGCCAGCTTCCTGGACAGCACCCAGCGGCGCAACTTCATCATCGACAAACAGAAAGCCGCCCTGCACGGCGTCACCTCCGCCGTCATTGCCGAGACCCTGCGTACGGCCGTGGGCGGCGCCTCGGCAGCGGCCGTGCATCTGGCCGAAGAACGCCAACCCCTGGCCGTGCGGGTGATGCTGCCGCGCTGGCAGCGGACCAGCCTGGCCAGCCTGACCAGCCTGCCCGTGCGGGCCGAATCCGGCGTGGTGCTGCCCCTGGGAGAGTTGGGGCACTTTTCGCCGCAGCCCGAGGATCAACCCATCCTGCACAAGAATCTGGACCGGGTGGTCTGGGTCACGGCGGAGATGGCCGGCCGCGCCCCGGGCGAGGCCATCCTGGACCTGCAGGCCGCCCTGCGGGAGTCCCCCCTGCCGCCTGGGGTGACGGTGGATTTTGCCAGTGAAGGGGAATGGCAGATCACCCTGCAGGTGTTCCGCGACCTGGGCCTGGCCTTTGGGGCGGCCCTGCTTGGCATTTACATCCTCCTGGTGTTGCAGACCAATTCCTTTTCCATGCCCCTGCTTATCATGACGGCCATCCCCCTGACCCTGCTGGGCATCCTGCCCGGATTCTGGCTGCTGAACGCCTTCTTTACCCAGGAGGTGGGCGGATACTCCACCAACATTTTCTTCACCGCCACCTCCATGATCGGCATGATCGCCCTGGGGGGTATCGTCATCCGCAACAGCGTGGTGCTTCTTGAATTCATTGAGGACTCCCTGCGACAGGGGCTTGCCCTGCGCGAAGCCATTCTGGAAAGCGGGGCCGTGCGCTTCCGGCCCATCGTGCTTACGGCCCTCACCACGGCCCTGGGCGCGTGGCCCATCACCCTGGACCCCATCTTTTCCGGGCTGGCCTGGGCGCTCATCTTCGGCCTTGCGGCCTCCACGGCCTTCACCCTGGTGGTGGTGCCGGTGGCGTACTACATGTACCGACGCCGTACATAATGGCCACTCCATACCGCCGGCCCGGCAGGGAAAGTGCGAACCGTCGATTTCTCCAATAGATTTTTTCATGCGCACGGGATAGCATGCGTCCCATTCATCGCACGCTGTGCGCGAGGGGCGGACAGCAGGGACAGCCAGCACAAGGAATGCCGCAACCGTGAGCATGCCAGCCTGTCGCACCATAGGTCTTGGCGCTTCCGCCGGGGGGTTGGAGGCGCTGGAGGATTTCTTCCAGCACATTCCGCCCGCGCCGGGCTGCGCCTTTGTGCTGGTGATGCACCTGGATCCCCATCACAAGCCCCTGCTGGCGGAACTGCTCACCCGGCACACCGCCCTGCAGGCCATGCAAGCCGAAGAAGGCATGGCCATTGCGCCTGATCATATTTACATCATCCCCCCCAACTCACTGATCACGCAGCACCAGGGCGTGCTGAAGCTGACCCGCGCTCCGGTACGGCGCAGCATGCGGCACCCCATTGACGAGTATTTTACCTCCCTGGCCCGGGACATGGCCCACGAGGCCGTGGGCATCGTCTTCTCCGGAGCCGGCAACGATGGCGCCCAGGGGCTCAAGGAGATCGGCGCGGCGGGGGGCATCACCATGGTGCAGGATCCGGTCTCTGCCCGGTTCGACAGCATGCCCCTTTCCGCCCTGAGCACTGGTGTGGCGGATGTGGTGCTCCCACCGGCCCAGCTGGCGGACCGGCTCATGACCCTGATTCGCCGCAGCACGTCCCCGGAGTTGTTATCGGAACCACCCCAGGAATTTCCCCAGGACCCCCCTGGGGATCGGTTGGAGGCTCCCCCCCGCCAACACCAAACCGAACCGGCACCGGTCAGCGATGCCACCCTCGCCCCCATGCTGGCGCGCCTGGAACAACGCACCGGCCTGGCCTTCACCAACTACAAACGCACCACCCTGCTGCGCCGCATCGACAAGCGCATGCGCCTTCGGGATGTAACCACCCTGGCCGACTACCAGGCGCTGCTGGATCAGGAGCCCGAAGAAGCCATGGCCCTGGCGCGGGAATTGTCCATCAGCGTCACCAGTTTTTTCCGGGATGCGGATGTGTTTTCTGTGCTGGAACAGGAGGTGCTGCCCGAGCTGTTCGCTCCGGGCAGGGACAGCGAAGACCTGCGCATCTGGATTCCCGGCTGCGCCTCCGGGGAGGAGGCGTACAGCATTGCCATTCTGCTGCAGGAGCACATGCGCCGCCACGGCGTGCGGAAGAAAATCTCCATGTTCGCCACGGATATGGACGAGTCCGCCATTGCCAGGGCCCGGGCCGGGGTGTACCCCCACAGCGCCGTGGCCGGGCTGCCGAGCGTGTTGCTGCACCGGTATTTTTTGTTCCAGAACGGCGACTACGCCGTCAGTTCCATCCTGCGCAAGATGATCGTCTTTGCCAGGCACGATCTCTTTGCCACCCCGCCCTTTTCCCGGCTCGATCTCATCAGCTGCCGCAACCTGCTCATCTACCTCACGCCACAAGCCCAGGGCATGTTGCTGTCCCTGTTTCACCACTCCCTGCGCAGCGGCGGACACCTGGTGCTCGGGGTCTCGGAGAGCCTTGGGGAGCACGCCCGGCTGTTCGAGCCGGTACAGGCAAAATGGAAGGTTTTCCGGCGGCGGGAAACCCCCACCCCGGCGACGGAGTTTCCCTTTCTGCTCAAGAGCGCGCCCCCAGATGAGCACCAGCTGAAAAAACTCGCCGCTGCCCCCCCGCAGCCGGACATGCCGCAATTGTTCCAGCAGACCCTGCTCCGCACCTTTGCGCCCCCCAGCCTGCTGGTGGACGAGCGCGACGCCGTCCTGCACATGGAGGGGGATCTCTCCCCGTTCCTGGAGCTGCCCCAAGGTCGTTTTTCCAGCGAAGTGACCCGCCTTGTCCGCCCGCCCTTGCAGCTCCCCCTGCGCAATGCCCTGCGCCAGGCACGCCGCCAGGGCGCCCCGGTGAGCATGCGGGGCATGGCCCTGCCGGACCGGCCCCAGACCGTGGTGGATATTCAGGTGCATCCCATGCCGGCGGAGCGGTGTCCCGAGGCCTGCATGCTGGTGGCTTTCGTGGAGCGCCCTTGCGCCGTGACCCCCCGCGAATCCGATGATCCCCATGCCGCCGACTTCGAGCCCCAGTGCTGCGAGGCGCACAACGAACTCATCACCCGTCTGGAAGAAGAGCTGCGCATCACCAGTGAACAGCTGCGCTTGGCCGTACAGGACCTGGAGGCCTCCAACCAGGAACTCATGGCCTCCAACGAAGAACTCCTCTCCATGAACGAGGAACTGCAGTCCTCTAACGAAGAACTGGAGACATCCCAGGAGGAATTGCAGGCCCTGAACGAGGAGTTGACCTCCGTCAACACCGAGCTGCAAGCCAACCTGCAGGCCCTGGACCGCTCCAAAAGCGACATGGAGAACCTGCTCCGGGCCACGGACATCGCCACCGTGTTCCTGGATTGCGAGCTGATCATCCGGCAATTCACCCCTGCGGCCAGCGCCATTTTTCACGTACTGGAGCGCGATGTGGGACGTCCCCTGGAGCATTTTTCCAGCCGCCTCCATGGATTGGACGTCCCGGGCATGGCCGCGGAGGTGCAGCAGCGCCGGCAGCGCGTGGAATGCCTGGTGCATTCCAACGAGGCCGGGGAGGCCGACCGTCACACCTTCCTTTGCCGCATGTTCCCCTACCACAATACCGCCGGCGAGATGGACGGCCTGGTGCTGACCTTTGTGGACATCACCGACCGCCAGCGCATGGAGGACGAGCTGCGCACCCACCGCGACCAGCTGGAACAACTGGTGCGCGAGCGCACCGGGCAGCTGGCCGAAACCAACGCCCGCCTGCGCACCCTGCTGGACCATTTTCCCAACGGATCTGTTCTGCTCTTTGACCACGACCTGCGCTACCTGGTGGCCGCCGGCGAAGCCATGCAGATCATGGGCATCCAGAGCAGCGAGCTGGAAGGCAAGACCCTGTATGACCTGCAGGCGGACGGCGTGGTGGAATCCCTAGAGCCGGTGTACCGGCGGGCCCTGGCGGGAGAAGGCAGCCGGCAGGATACCGAGTTCCGGGGCCAGGTGTTCGATGTCTACAAAGGT
>JAIWOE010000150.1 GCA_020217165.1 Desulfovibrio sp.
GAGCACCCCAACGAGGCCGAGAAGTACAATCTGCGCTCCATCCCCACGCAGATCTTCTATGACGCCGAAGGCAAGGAACGTTGGCGACACGTGGGCTTCCTGGAAAAGGCCGTCATTGAGGCCAAGCTCCAGGAATTGGGCGTGCAGTGATGTTTGACCAGCTGTTCCTGACCATCCACCAGTGGATCACCGGCAGCGGCGAATGGGCGGTGCTTGTCGGCGCGGCCGGGGCGTTCCTGTGGGGCGTGGTCAGCGTGCTCTTCAGCCCCTGCCATCTGGCCTCAATCCCCCTCATTGTGGCCTACGTGGGCGGGCAGGAACAGGCCGTGGAGGGCCGACAGGCGGCGTGGTACGCCGGGCTGTTCACCCTGGGCCTGTTCCTGACCATCGCCGCCGTGGGCGTGGCCGGGGCCATGCTGGGGCGGATGATGGGGGATGTGGGGCCGTACTGGACCATTCTCGTCGGGGCCATCCTCTTGTGGGTAGCAGCGGACATGCTGGGCGTGGCCAGGTGCTCCATGGCCAGCGGCATGGGCGGCCTGACGGCGCGCTTCAAGCTGCGTGGCGCCGGCGGGGCCTTTCTGCTGGGGCTGGCGTACGGCGTCCTCTCCGGCTCCTGCACCTTCGGCTTCATCGCGCCCATCCTGGCCATCATCACCGTGCAGGAACAGCTGGCCACGGGGCTTGTGTACATCCTGCTCTTCGGCGTGGGGCACGCCATCCCCATCGCCATCGCCGGCAGTTCCACGGCCATGGTCAGGCGCCTGCTCTCCAGCGGTTCCTGGCAACAGGGCGGGCTGGTCTTCCGCCGCGGAGCCGGCGTGCTCATCGGCCTGCTGGGGTTGTATTTTGTGGCGCAGCCGTTTGTTGGCTGAACATGAGGACGCGGGGAGACTTTGGGAGACTCAATTGGTGATGCAGGCCGTCTGTTGAGGCGGAGTCTCCACATCCACATAGATGTAGCCTGCGCCGCGCACGGTGACGATGCGGGATTCCGTACGGGGCGAAGGCCCCAGCTTGCGGCGCAGGTTGCTGATGTGCACATCGATGCTGCGGTCAAAGGGTGAGAGCTCCCGGTTCAGGGCCACCAAGGAGATGCGCTCCCGACTCACCAGATCCCCGGCCGAGGCCAGCAGCAGTTCCAGCATGTGAAATTCCACGGTGGTCAGCTGCACCGGCGCGCCGGCCACCTGTACGGTGCGGGTACGGGCGCACAGGGCCACATCACCCACCAGCAGCACCCGCTCCGGCTGGCGCAGGGCATCCTGACGCATGCGGCTGCGGCGGATGAGCGCCCGGGCCCGGGCCAGGAGCTCGCGCAGGTGAAAGGGCTTGGCCATGTAATCGTCCGCGCCCATCTCCAACCCCACCACCTTGTCCATGGTGTCACCGCGCGCCGTCAGCATGAGCAGGGGCGTGGCGGTGAGGGGTCGCACCTCCGACAACAACTCAAAGCCGCTGCGATCCGGCAGGCAGACATCCAGCAGGATCAGATCCCAGACACCGTCCTGCACGGCGCGCAAGCCAGCCTCGCACGTATGGCGCGACTGGGCGCACATGCCCTCGCCCTGGAAGTATTCTTCCACCATGGCGCAGAGTTCCGTGTCATCGTCGATCATCAGAATGCCGTACATTGCGTCTCCCCGGGGCTGCAGAAATTGCCCGCCGTGCGGCGTATGCCTCAAGGCAAGCAAGGTTGACGCCAAGACGACGCCTTCCGCCCAAAGAATTATTAAACCTTTCAGCGTGTTGTTAAGGATTCTTAAGACCTGCCAAAGATGTTTCGGCACTGCGCGCGCAGCATGGGAGCCCACCGGGCAACCCTTGCCCCGGCAACCCTTGCCCACCGCGGGCTGGCCCTGCCGCCCGCTCCAGCCGCTCGCCGCGCAAAGGAGCCTGTTCATGCGAAGCCAACACCGCCGCCCCACGCCCACGGCCCATCACGCTCCATCGCCCGATCTGAACGCCTGCCTGGCCGGCGACGAAGACGCCTGGCGGGACCTGCTGGCCACACACGGCCCCCTGCTACGCAAGGCCGTGCGCTGGACCCTGCGCCGCCATGCGGCAAATATTGCCGCCTCCGAATTGGAAACCGACGTGGATGACGTGTTCCAGGACGTCTGTTTTCGACTGATTCGCAGCGAATACAAATTATTGCGCACATATGACCCCACCCGCGCCTCCCTGGGCACCTGGCTGTGCGTGGTGGCCAGAAGTGCCGCCCTGGACCATCTGCGCGCCCGCACCCCCACGGTCCACCTGACCGTGCAGGAACTGGAAGCCGTCATGGAGGCCCAAGAGGACGCCGGCGGCCTGCTCTCCCTGCCACGGGAACTGCTCACCCCCCGGCAACTCTATGTGCTGCATCTGTACTTTGAACAGGACGCCGACACCCATGACATTGCCGCCCTGCTGGACGTGCATCCCCACACCGTGCGCAGCATCCGCAACGCAGCCCTGGCCCGGCTGCGCTGGCACTACCGTCACGCCAGCCCCACCACCCGTGCCTCAAGCAGGCCGAAAGAAACGCAAAGGGCGTGCAAAGCCGTGTGAAGTTAACCTAACTCATTAAAATTACATGATTTCATGAGTGGGCAAAAATGCAGGACTCCGCCGCGAACGTACGAAAGGGCGTCTGCAGGCCAACAGGAAGGCCGTCCCGACACCCGTGCGAACCTCGCACCGGAACATTCAAGGAGGAGTGTCATGAGTCTGATTATCAACCACAACATGATGGCGTCCAACGTGCAACGCAACTTGAGCACGTCCTACGGCAAGCTGGCCACGTCCACGGAGCGGCTGTCTTCGGGGCTGCGCATCAACAGTGCCGCCGACGACGCCGCGGGGCTGGCCATCCGCGAACTCATGCGCGCGGACATCACCGCCCTGAACCAGGGGGTGCGCAACGCCAATGATGGCATTTCCCTGATCCAGACCGCAGACGGCGCGTTGCAGGTCATCGACGAAAAGCTCATCCGCATGAAGGAACTGGCCGAACAGGCCGCCACCGGCACCTACAACTCCGACCAGCGGCTGATCATCGATTCGGAATACCAGGCCATGGCCTCGGAAATCACCCGAATTGCCAATGCCACGGACTTCAACGGCATTTACCTGCTCAACGGCAACCTTTCCAGCTCCACCCACGACGGGTCCGGGCTGGTCTCCACCGGCAAGCTCAAGGTGCACTTCGGCACCTCCAACGATTGTTCTGAAGACTACTACTACATTCAGATTGCCACGGCCACGGCCCAGGCCCTGGGCGTGGGTCTGGCAGCCGGGGACTCCATCTCCACCCAGCAGATGGCCCAGGAAGCCCTGGACCGCATTGAGCGGGCCATCGTCTCCAAGGACAATATCCGCGCCAACCTGGGCGCCCTGCAGAACCGGCTGGAGAACACCATCAGCAACCTGGAAATCCAGGCGGAAAACCTGCAGGCAGCGGAATCGCGCATCTCCGATGTGGACATCTCCCTGGAGATGACCGAATTCGTCCGCCAGCAGGTGCTCACCCAGGCCGCGGTGGCCATGCTCTCCCAGGCCAACTCCCTGCCCCAGATGGCCTTGCAGCTCATCGGGTAGTGCCATTTCCCTGAACGTGGGGTGATGGGTGCATCGCCCCATTTCAGGGAGGTGGCCGTTTGCCAGCGCGGGTGAAGTGGACCCGTCATGGGCATCCTGGCGGCGTGACTGAAGAAACCCGGCAAGTGTTGCGTCCTCAACATATGTCCATATCTGGGGGGCGCAACACTGGGCTGCCTGCAAGGAGGCCCCGGAGCCACAGGCTCCGTGAGTCCGCCAACATCCACGCATTTGGGCGGACGATCCTCCCCGAAATAAGATGATGGGAATATCGTTTTATTTCGGGGACGTGAAACAGGACCCTGACCGGCGTCAAGGGGCGCGGACGGGTCTGGGCGAGGTGGCTTGGCCCAGGGGGCAGCCCTGCTGGTGGGCGTGGCCCTGGTGGTGAGCAACCTCCCCCACGGCCGGCGGTATCCCGAATGCTGGTGGTAGCGCCCCCCGTGAAGTGCCTGCAAGGGACACGTGCGGGGGCAATACACGTGTGCCAGCACCCTCAGCGAGCGTGCTGGCCCGCGCGCTCCGGCTGGTACACGACCTTCTTGATGAACACCCGCACCATGTTGCCGCCGGGAAGGGGCCACTCGATTTCATCCCCCACGGACAGGCCCAGCAAGGCGCCGCCCACGGGGGCCAGGATGGAGATCCGGCCTTCTCGCGCCGCGGCATCCGGCGCTGCTCCACCAGGGTACACCAGCGTCAGTTCAAACGTCTTGCCGCCGGGACGGGTTTCGAAAAATACGGTGGAGTGCATGGTGACCACGTCGGGCGGCATGTCCTGCGGCGCCACGATGGTCGCCCTGGCCAGTTCCGCCTCCAGGGCCTCCTTGCCGGGAAAGCTGTCGTCGGACACGCTTTCCAGCATGGCGTCCAGGCGTTCAATATCGGAGGAAGAGATGATCAAGGGGGGCTTTGAGTGCGTCATGGTGTTCTCCCGTAAGGTGTGTTCGTTGACAACGTAGCGATGGCCTTGCATGGATTTCTCCCGTGCAGTGTCAGATGGTATTTGGCAAAATTGCCCATGGCCGCGGCGGCGCGTTCGACACTGCAGCCGCCAAGGTGTCGATGCTACCACATCCCGCAGGCAAGTGCACCTGCAATTGTGGCGTCCTGTTTTCCGGAAACGTCCCTGGCCGGTTTCATGTTGTATCCAGGCGTGGCACGCCGGGCATGCATCGGGGTGATGCGCATACGACGTTGACACGGCGCGGCCTTCCTCGTACAGACTCGGCTAATCCGCATACCATCCAGGACGTGCCATGCCCTGTTCCCGCTGCGAAGCCCTGCCCCCGCCCCTGCCCAGGGACGGCATCTTGTACATGGCCCCGCCCATTGCGCCCACCTCCCGTCTGCTGGAGGAGCTGTTTGCCGCCCTGCAGGCCCCGTGTACCCAGGCCTGTTTTCCAGGGCTGCTGCAATCGGCCTGCAGTCTGGACCTGCTGGAAACCGTGGCCGCTCGCCTGGGAGAGGAGCTGCACCAGCAGGAATTGCGGGACACCAAATGCCTGTACCTGCCCCACGGCAACGCCCTGGAAGTGGGGCATCTGCTGCGCATGCAGACCCTGGAGCAGTTGCTGACCCGCATTCGTGGCGAGTGGCTGGCAGACATGCTGGCTGCTGGCCGTATCGAAACCTGGTTTCAGCCCATTGTGCATGCCAGCGCGCCGCGGGAGGTCTTTGCCTACGAGTGCCTCATGCGGGGCAGGACCGCAGATGGCGCCCTGGTGCTCCCCCAGGAGATCTTCTCCGTGGCCCGCAAGGCAGACCTGCTCTTTCAGCTGGATCGCGCCTGCCGCATCAGCGCCGTGGAGGCGGCCCACCGGCATGGCATCCGGCACAAGATCTTCATCAATTTCATCCCCACCACCATCTACCGGCCAGAGGCCTGTCTGCAGACGACCTTCCAGGCCATCCAGACACGGGGCCTGAACCCGGCCCAGGTGGTCTTTGAGGTGACGGAAAGCGAGCACGTCTCCGACAGCAACCACCTGCTGACCATCCTGCACTATTACCGCACCCACGGCTTCCGCCATGCCCTGGACGACCTGGGCGCAGGCTACAGCTCCCTGAACCTGCTGTCCCTGCTGCGGCCGGACTTCATGAAGCTGGACATGCAGCTCATCCGCCATGTGGATCAGGATGCCTACAAGGCCGCCATTACCCGCAACTGCATTGAACTGGCCCGGCAGCTGCAAGTGGCCTCCATTGCCGAGGGGGTGGAAACGCCCGGGGAACTGGCCTGGTTGCAAGCCGCGGGGGTGGATTACGTACAGGGCTACTGCATCGCCAGGCCCGCGCCCGAGCCGCCCAGGCCATAGGGCAAACCTCCTGCGCAGGGGCCGGGCCTTGCCCGGGAAGGACCGAAAGAAGGACTGAGGGAAGGACTGAGGACAGCTCCTTGCACGAGCGCGGGCCCCGACTCACTCTCCGCGTTCGTCCACCACGCGTCTGCTCTTGCCAAAACTGCGGGGCAGGCTGCCGGGGTCCACCAGCCGCACCTGCACCCGGGCCAGCAAGGCCTTGTGGAGGGATTCCGCCACCCTGGCCGCCAGGGCCTGGTCGGCGTCGGCCGTGGCGCAGCGGGAGCGCTCCACTTCCACGCGCATCACATCCTTGCCCATGCTGCGCTCCAGCACGATGCGATATTCGGAAGAACAATCCGCAAACTTGCCCAACACCTCGGCAATCTGGCCGGGGTAGATGTTCACGCCGCGGTAGATGATCATGTCATCGCTGCGGCCCAGGATGCGGTCGTGCCGCGGCAGGGTGCAGCCGCAGGGGCAGTCCCCGGGCAACAGCCGCGTGAGATCCCGGGTGCGGTAGCGGATGAGGGGCGCAGCCTCCTTGCGCAGGGTGGTCACCACCATCTCCCCCACCTCGCCGGGGGCCACGGGCGTCAGCGTGGTTGGATCCAGAATCTCCAGGATGAACAGATCCGCCCAGTAGTGCAGGCCGGCGTGGGCCTGGCACTCCAGGCCGGTGCCGGGGCCATACAGTTCCGTGAGGCCGGCGATGTCGAAGCTCTCCTCCAGGCCCAGCTTTTCCTCAAAGGCCTTGCGCATGGCCGGGCTGTGGGCCTCGGCCCCGAAAATGCACTTCTTGAGGGCGATCCTCTCCCGCAGGCCCTGCTTCTCCACAGCCTCGCCCAGGAGCAGGGCCATGGACGCCGTGGAGCACAGGCAGGTGCTGCGGAAGTCTTCCAGCAGGGTCAGCTGCATTTCCAGGTTGCCCGGCCCCACGGGCACGGCCATGGCGCCGAAGTGCTCGCACCCCAACTGAAACCCCGCCCCGGCCGTCCACAGGCCGTAGCCCACGCAAATCTGCACGCGGTCCAGCACCGTGAGGCCGGCCAGCTCGTAGCAGCGGGCAAACATGTGCTTCCAGGTTAGGATGTCCTGTTCCGTGTAGGCCAGCACCTTGCGCTTGCCCGTGGTGCCGGAGGAGGCATGCACCCGCACCACCTGTTCCTCGGGCACGCTCAGCAGGGGCAGGGGATAGCCCTGGCGCAGGTCCTCCACGGTGGTGAAGGGCAGGCGGCCCAGCTCCTCCAGCCCCAGGCGCTCCCCGGGCTGCCAGCCGGCCTCCTGCAGCCGGGCGCGGTAGAGCGGGCTGCCCTGCCAGGCGTGGGCAAGGGTCCATTGGAGGCCGCTGGTCTGCATGTCATACAGGGATTGTGCTGTGACTTCGGGCAAGAATCGACGATTGGCTGCCATGCCGGCACTCCTGGGGAGATGGTCGCAATTGCGCCGCGGGGCAAAATCTCGTATCCACCACACATACACGTCCCGCAACGGCGTCGGCGTCTCCTAGCACATTCCGTCTCCATGGAAAAGCAGACGTCGCGCTATTCGCCCGCAAGGAGCCTGCATGCGTTGCCTCATCGTCGGCGGCGGCGGCCGCGAACACGCCCTGGCCTGGAAAATGATCCAGAGCCCCGCCGTAGAAACACTGCTGATTGCTCCCGGCAACGGCGGCACCGCCGCCATGGCCGCCGCCACTTCCCGCGTGCGCACCGTGCCGGTGCAGGATGGCGACATCTCCGGCCTCATGGACTTGGTGGCCCGGGAACGCATTGACCTGGTGGTGGCCGGCCCGGAGCTGCCCCTGACCCTGGGCCTGGCCGATGCCTGCGCCGCCGCCGGCGTGCCCTGCTTTGGCCCGGTGCAGGCCGCGGCCCGGCTGGAAGGAAGCAAAATTTTTGCTAAGGAATCCATGGTGGCTGCCGGCGTGCCCACGGCTGGCTTTGCCGTGTTTGACGACGCCGCCGCCGCCCGCGCCCACGTGCTGGCCCGCAGCGCCCCCATGGTGATCAAGGCTGATGGCCTGGCCGCCGGCAAGGGCGTGGTGGTGGCCGGCACCCGCGAGGAAGCCCTGGAGGCCGTGGACGCCATGCTGGGGGCCCGCTGCTTTGGCGAGGCCGGCGCGCGCATCCTCATCGAAGACGCCCTGGCTGGCGAGGAAGCCTCCCTCCTGGCCCTGTGCGACGGCGAACACGTGGTTCCCCTGCCGGCCTGCCAGGACCACAAGGCGATTTTTGATGGCGACACCGGCCCCAACACCGGCGGCATGGGCGCCTATTCCCCGGCCCCCATCCTGCCCGATGCGTCCCTGCAGGCCATGTGCGACCTGGCCATCACCCCCATTGTCCGCCTCATGGCCCAGCGCGGCGCGCCCTTCAAGGGAGTGCTCTACGCCGGGCTGATGTTCGTGGACGGCCAGCCGTTCGTCCTGGAATACAACGTCCGCTTCGGCGATCCGGAATGCCAGCCCCTCATGGCCCGCCTGGACTGCGACCTGCCCGCCGTGCTTCTGGCCTGCTGCCAGGGCCGCCTTACGCCGGAGATGCTGACCATCCGGCCCGAATCCGCCCTGTGCCTGGTGCTGGCCTCGGCCGGCTATCCCGGCGACTACGCCAAGGGCAAGATCATCACCGGCCTGGACGTTGCCGAAACCGTCCCGGGCGTCACCGTCTTTCATGCCGGCACCCGGCTGGAGGACGGCCAGGTGCAGACTTCGGGCGGTCGGGTGCTGGGCGTCACCGCCCTGGGCACGGATCTGGCCCAGGCTCGGGACCGGGCCTATGCCGCGGCCGATCACATTGCATTTGATGGAAAATATTGTCGTTCCGACATCGGGATGAAAGGCCTCCGCCGCCTGGGCCTGGCCTGATCCCCCCCTTCATCACCCCTTGCAGCAGGAGAACGTATGCCCCGCGTGGCGATTTTCATGGGGAGCCTGTCCGACGAAGCCAAGATGCGCCCCTGTGCCAGCGTGCTGGATTCGCTGGGAGTGGACTACCGTTTTACCGTCACCTCGGCCCATCGCACCCCGGCCCGCACCGAACAACTGGTGGACGACCTGGAGGCCGGCGGCTGCCAGGTCTTCATCTGCGGCGCTGGCATGGCCGCCCATCTGGCCGGCGCCGTGGCCGCCCGGACCATGAAACCGGTCATCGGCGTGCCCATCAACG
>JAIWOE010000151.1 GCA_020217165.1 Desulfovibrio sp.
TCCCCTTCGTGTGTAAAATCGGCCTGTTGCATGTCGAAGGTGACCTCCCCTGCGGCGGGGAGGTGCACGGCCGTCTCCACAAAGGCAAAGGCCGCGTCCGGATCGATGAACCGCCGGATGAGCCAGGCCGAGGCTATGCGGTCCACATGCACCCCTGCCCGGGTGACCCAGGTCTTGCCCTGAAACGTCTCCAGGGATCGCGCCACCTCCCCGGCCGCCAGGATGGCTCGTTCCTCCCTGGCATGCAGCCTGACCTCCATGGCGCCCACCAGTCCCTCCACCGTATTGCCCCCCGGTGCATGAAAGAAATCCACGGCCCGCACCTCGGCCAGCTGGCGGTGCAGGTCGGCCAGGGCGCGCGCGGCCTCGTCGGGCGGCATGTCCTCGAATCCCTGCTCCAGGCCTCGCGCCTGGGCCAGGAGCGCCGCATAGTCCTGCTCCCTGGCCTGCTGGAACAAGGCCCGCGCCTGGGCGTCCTCCATCCCGGCCACAAAGGCGGCCTCCACCACGAAGGCCTTGCCGCCGCCGTCCTCGATTTCCCGCACCAGCCAGCCCAGATCCTCGCGATGCTGGACCGTATCCGGCAGGGCGTACACGGCGTTTTTCAGGGGCACCGCCCCAAGCACCGCCAGGCGCTTTGCCACTTTCGCCCGCAAATACGCTGGCTTGGGTGGGATATTATGGATGCACAGCAGCCAGGGATGAGTCATGGTCACTCCTTCAATCAGTTGTGAGACACAAGCAATGTAGAACATGCCAGTTGACATGGCAAGACCCGTTGCCTATATGACAGCTGAAAGCATTTAATATTTTCCAGCATGACAATTGCCATCAGAACTCAAGGAGGACCCCATGCACCCCGCCGCTTCCATCGCTGCCCAGCTCATGGCCGCCGCCGCCCGCACCGCCCCCAAGGCCGGTGGCAAGGATTTTCTGGAAATCGTCATCATCGACAATCCCGAAGACCTTAAGAACATTGCCGCGCGTATGACAGCCTACGCGCCGGATTCCACCAACGAAGCCTTCTGGAATCGCGACGCCGCCAACTGCGCCCAGGCCGAGGCCGTGCTGCTCATCGGCCTGTCAAAGTTCACCGCAGCGGGCTATGACTGCGGCGCCTGCGGCTTTGCCACCTGCAAGGAGTTTGTCAACGCCCGGCAGGCCCAGGACAAAACCATGGGCTACGCCGGCCCGCACTGCGCCATGCGGCTTATGGACGTGGGCGCGGCCCTGGCCTCGGCGGCCAAGTCCGCCAGCATCCTGTCCATCGACAACCGCGTCCAGCAGCGCGTGGGGGCCGCGGCCCGCGCCCTGGGCTACATCGACGCCGAGGTGGTTATGGGCATTCCCCTGGGCGTGTACGGCAAGTCCCCCTTCCACGACCGTTCCACCCCTGCCAAACACTAGGCACGGCCCCATCAGGATAGCCCATGCACGCCATCCATTCCCTCTACGGGGTCGGATTTCTGGCCCGATTCTCCTATGCCCTGGCCCGCAACCCGGTGCTGCCCCTGTTTGCCCTCTTTCTGGGCGCAGGGCCGGAAGCCGTGGGCCTGGCCGTGGGCATTTCCACGGTGACGGGCATTTTCTTCAAGATGCCCTCGGGCGCCCTGTCCGACGTCATCGGCCGGCGCAAGACCATGCTGGCCGGGCTGTGGGTCTTTGCCCTCCTGCCCTTTGCCTACCTCTTCATTCAAGAATACTGGACCCTGGTGGCCGTGCGGTTTCTTCACGGTCTGGCCACGGCCATCTACGGCCCGGTGGTCATGGCCGTGGTGGCCGACCTGGCCGGGGAGAAGAAGGGCGAGATGCTCAGCTGGTTCTCGTCCGTCACCATCATCGGTACCCTCCTGGGTGCACCCGTGGGCGGCTTCATCCTGCATACGCTTTTTGGGGGCGATGCAGGACCGGGTTCCGAGCCGGGCCTGTGGGCCTTCCGGACGGTGTATCTCGTCAGCGGCGTGCTGGGCGTGGCCTCCCTGGTGCTCGGCTGGGGCATCCTCAAAGGCGAGGAGCGCATTGATCACACGGGAGGGCTGCCGGCCAGATGGCTGAAGTTCAAGACCGGTATCCGGGAGGTGTTGTCCGACCGCCGAGTGGTGGTGGCCTCGTCCATGGAGGGCCTGCAGAACATGACCATGGGCGCGCTGGAGGCGTTTTTGCCCATCTACGCCGTGGCCGTGGTGGGGCTCAATGCCTTTGAGGCTGGGCTGCTGTGGGGCGCGCAAATCGTGGTGACCATGCTCTCCAAGCCGATGATGGGCCGGATTTCGGATCAATATGGACGCAAATCCGTCATTGCCCTGGGGCTCATTGCCTGCTCCCTCTCCTTCATGGCCATCCCCTGGCTGGGCGGCTTCTGGACGCTGCTTGCCGCGGCGCTGGTGTTCGGCCTGGGAGAGGCCTTTGTGACGTCCTCCTCCGCCGCCCTGGTGGCGGATATTTGCAAGAAACAGCATTACGGCGCGGCCATGGGCACCTTTGGGACCATTTTTGACATCGGCCACGCCGCGGGCCCCATCATTTCGGGCGTGTTGGTGGGGGCGCTGGGGTACAAGGCCGCCTTCGCCATCCTTGGGGTGCTTCTCCTGGGTGCGGTTCCCGTGCTATGGAAGGGCATTCCGTCATCCTCAATGCGGAGGGACGCATGAACGAACAATACATCAGCGCTGCGGAACTGCGGCTGCTCCGGCAGGCCGGGCTGAGCGAAACAGTGATTGCTCACAGCGAGCGCGTGACCGCGGCGGCCCTGTGGCTGGCGGACCAGGTGCGCGAGGAAGCGGGCCTGGACGCCCCAGATTCCCTGGGCAGGGAACGCCTACGCCGGGGCGCGGTGTTCCACGACCTTGGCAAGGCGGAGGACGGCGGCGTGCTGCACGGCGTGGTGGGCGCCCGCATCGGCCGGGCCCTTGGCCTGGAAGAAGACGTGTGCCGGACCATGGAAGTGCACGTGCGCGGCGGGGTGCCGGCGGAGCAGGCCGAACACTACGGTCTGCCCCCAGGAGATTACCGCCCCGCCACCCTGGCGCAACAACTGGTGGTGCTGGCGGACAAGCTGGTGGATGTGGTGGAGGCCGGCAAGGCAGCCACCGTGGCCGAAGCCCTGGAAAATCTGGCGGACATCCTGCATCGGCACCCGAACCTGGGCAAGGACGAGGCCACCACCGGACGCATCCTGGACCTGGCCGGAACGTTCCAAGCCGTACGCCGCCCTGGATAGATGCCGCCACATTACCCTTGCCTGGCCTCGGGTTGAGGCGTAGTGCATTGCACACGCCAGCCAGGGTTCATGGGGACCCCGGCTGGCGTGTTTTCCTGGTGTCCAGCTCCCAAGGATTGCTCTGCATGGCGCTTCCCTTTCTGAAAATCGTCCTGTCCTTTGTTGTCATCCTCGTCTGCCTGCGGCTCCAGCTGCAATTGGGCCTGGCCATTCTTGCCGGCAGCGCCTTTCTGACGGTGGTCTTCGACCACGGCTTCTGGTTCTGGTGCAGCAACGCCGCGGCGGGGGTGCTGGACGGCCAGACCCTGCTGCTTGCGTCCATCGTCACCAGCATTCTCATCTTTTCCGATCTGTTCGAAAAGAGCGGCATGTCCAGACGATTGCTGGATTCCCTGCAGGGCATGCAACGCTGGCCGCGACTTTCCCTGGCCTTTTTCCCGGCCCTCATCGGCCTGCTGCCCATGCCCGGCGGGGCGATATTTTCCGCTCCCATGATCGGCCACATCGGCGAGCAGGTGGGCGCCCCGGTGAACGACCGGGCGCTGCTGAACTATTGGTACCGGCACATCTGGGAGCTTTCCTGGCCGCTGTATCCGGGCATCATCCTGGCCTCCACCCTGTCGGGTATTCCGGTGCTGTCCCTGTCCACCCACATGCTGGTGGGGCCGGTGGCCTGCCTGGTGCTCGGGTATCTGTATTACATGCGGCCCGGCGTCCTCACCCTGCAGGCCCAGCCGACCCGGCATGGTGAGGGCCTGGGCTTCTCCTTCCCGGACATGCGGCGCAACGCCATGCCCCTGGCCATTGCCATATGCGGATCGGTCTTTTTCGAGTTGTTCCTGTCGCACACCAAATTGGTCACGCCGGAACTGGGCATCCTGGCGGCCCTTGCCGCAGGGGTGGGGTTCATCATGTGGCGCAACGCCCTGGGGTGGTCCCATGTGTTTCAGGCTGCCTTTTCCAGGCAGAACGGCAAGCTACTGGCCATTGTGGGGTCCATTTTCATTTACAAACAGATTCTGGGGGAGACCGGGGCCATCTCGGCCATCACCGTGTCCGGGGCAGGCCTGCTGACAGTCCTGCTCTGCGCCACCATCCTGCCGTTCCTGGTGGGGGTGGTGTCTGGCATCACCATGGCCTTTGTGGGTTCCACGTTTCCCATCATCCTGCTCACGGCCCAGCACGTGGGGCTGCAGGACCACACCCTGGCCTTCATGGTGCTGGGGCTGTTCTCCGGGTTTGTGGGGGTGATGATTTCCCCGCTGCACATCTGTTTTGTGCTCAGCTGCCACTTTTTCGGCGTCAACAGCATGACCATTTGGAAGCGGCTGGTCACGCCCTGTGCGCTGCTGTTCGGGGTGGGGGTTCTGTATGCCGGCCTGCTGTATCTGCGTTGACCACCCGCACGGGATAATTACCGGGATGTGCTTCACGCCTTGGGCCAATGGTGATACGGAAAGGGATACTTCGCATTGGCAACACAAGGACAAGGCCCATGCCGTATTCCTCCCTGCTCATCCCCTCCTGCCAGCCGCCGACGCCGGCGCCCCTGCGGCTGTTCGTCTACGGCACCCTCAAGCGGGGATGCTACGGGTTTGAGCAGTATTGCCGCGGGTATTGCAGCCTCATGCCGGCGGCGGTGCGCGGGCGGGTGGTGGACCGGCCCGAGGGCTACCCCACCCTGTTCATCCCGCCCGAAGACGTGCTGGCCATCGGCAGCGAGGACCTGCAGCGCGACCTGGCCCTGCCCTGGCGGTACGCCGCGGTGGAAGCCTCCGTGTTCCCCACCCTGGAACCACCCTGGCGTTTTGTGCTGGGGGAGGTGCTGGAGTTTGCCGATGCCGACGCCCGCCTGCCCAGGTTTGACGCCTTTGAGGAATTTCTGCCCGAGGACAAAAGCTGCTACTGCCGGGTGCTGGCGCCGGTGATTACCGGGAGAACCATCACCGCAGCCTGGGTGTACGCCTCCCCCCACAGCCCGCGCTTTCATGCGGAGCACTGCCCCGGGGCCTGAAGGGTAGCTCCCGGGCCTTGACTTCCGCGCCCGTCTGGTCAATCAATCCCTGTTCATCGGCTGCACACGCCGTTCGCCCTCCAGCAAAGGACGCATGTTTCCATGAGCGACTACAAGAAGACGCTCCGCCTGCCCCAGACCTCCTTTCCCATGAAGGCCAACCTCACCCAGCGCGAGCCGCAAACCCTCGCCTTTTGGGAAAAGGAAGGCATTGCCAGGACCATGGTGGAGACCAACAGCCACAAGGGCCCCTTCATCCTGCATGACGGCCCGCCCTATGCCAATGGCAACATCCATCTGGGCACGGCCCTGAACAAGATACTCAAGGATATTATCGTCAAATCCAGGAATATGCAGGGCTTTTCCGCCCGCTACGTTCCCGGATGGGACTGTCACGGCCTGCCCATCGAACACAAAGTAGCCCAGGAACTGGGAGAGAAGTTTGCCCAGTTGCCCCCCGTGGCCGTGCGCAAACGCTGCCGGGATTACGCCACCAAGTGGCTGAACACCCAGCGCAAGGAGTTCAAGCGCCTGGGGGTGCTGGGGGACTGGGACCACCCCTACCAGACCATGGACCCTGCCTACGAGGCCGCCACGGCCAGGGAGCTGGGCCGGTTCATGGAGCAGCAGGCCGTGTTCCGCAGCAAAAAGCCCGTGCACTGGTGCTGCAGCTGCCAGACGGCCCTGGCCGAAGCCGAGGTGGAATACAAGGACCACGCCTCGCCCTCCATTTACGTGGCCTTCCCCCTGCCCGACGCCGCCCTGACGACCCGCTTTCCCCAGGCAGATCCGGCCCGCGCCCATGTGGTCATCTGGACCACCACCCCCTGGACCCTGCCGGACAACATGGCCGTGGCCCTGCACCCCGAGCATGAATACGCCCTGGTGGAGGCCGACGGCCGGCAGTTCATCCTGGCGGATTATTTTGTCCCCGGCCTGGCCGACAAATTCGGCTGGCAGGCCTGGACCGTGCTGGCCAAGGCCCCCGGCGCATCCCTGGAAGGGCTCGTGGCCCGGCATCCGTTCTTTGACCGGCCCTCCCCCATCGTGCTGGCCGACTACGTGACCCTGGAAGCCGGCACCGGCTGCGTGCACACCGCCCCGGGGCATGGCCGCGAGGACTACGAGACCGGCCTCAAGTACGGGCTGGACATCCTCTCTCCCCTGGACGACGCCGGCCGCTTCCTGGATTCCGTGGAGCACTTGGCCGGCCTTACGGTGTTCCAGGCCAATCCCAAGGTCATTGAGATCCTCACGCAAAACGGCCGGCTGCTGGGATCCGAAAAGATCGCCCACAGCTACCCCCACTGCTGGCGCTGCAAGGAACCGGTCATCTTCCGGGCCACCACCCAGTGGTTTGTCTCCATGGCCGCCAATGCCCTGCGCCAGCGGGCTCTCAAGGCCATCCGCGAGGACGTGCAATGGATTCCCGCCTGGGGCGAGGACCGCATCTATAACATGATCGAAAACCGGCCGGACTGGTGCATCTCCCGCCAGCGGCTGTGGGGCGTGCCCATCGTGGCCCTGCGCTGCACGGCCTGCGATGAGGCCTGGTTCGAGGCGGACTGGGTCTACCAGATGGTGGAACGCTTCGCCAAACACCCCCGCGGCTGTGACGACTGGTTCGAAGCCCCCCTGGAAGACATCCTCCCCGCCCACAAGCCCACCTGCAGCTGCGGCGGGCAGTGGAAAAAGGAAACCGACATCCTGGATGTGTGGTTCGATTCCGGCTCCAGCTTCGCCGCCGTGCTCAAGGAACGGCCGGAGCTTTCCCTGCCGGCGGATCTCTACCTGGAAGGCTCGGACCAGCACCGCGGCTGGTTCCACTCCTCCCTGCTCATCGCCGTGGGGAACGAAGGCGCGCCGCCGTACAAGGCCGTGCTCACCCACGGCTACGTGGTGGACGGCGAAGGCCGCAAGATGAGCAAGAGCGTGGGCAACGTGGTGGCGCCGCAGGAGATCATCGACAAGTTCGGGGCGGAAATCCTGCGCCTGTGGGTGGCCTCCGTGGACTACACCGAGGACGTGCGCATCTCCGACGCCATCCTGAGCGGCGTGGTGGACGGCTACCGCCGCATTCGCAACACCTGCCGCTTCCTCCTGGGCAATCTGTTTGATTTCACTCCGCAAGATGCCCTGGCCCACGACGAGCTCCTGCCCTACGACCGCTACGCCCTGGACCAGGCCCTGCGCCTGCATGCGGACATCCAGGCCGCCTACGGCCGCTATGAATTCCACAAGGTCTATCACGCCCTGTACAACTACTGCGTGACCGACCTTTCCGCCCTGTACCTGGACATCTCCAAGGACCGACTTTATGTGGAAGGACAGGCCAGCCGGGAACGCCGCTCCTGCCAGACCGTGCTGTGGCGCGTGCTCATGCTCATGCTGCAGGACATGGCTCCGGTGCTGTCCTTCACGGCGGAGGAAGTCTTCGCCCACCTGCCGGCGGCCCTCAAGCCGGCACTGCCCTCGGTGCTGTGCCTGCCCGTGGAAACCGAAACGCCCTTCATGGACGCCGCCCTGCGCGAACGCTGGGGCCAGGTGCTGGCCATCCGGGCAGCCATCGTGGCGGCCATGGAACCCCTGCGCAAATCCGGCGAGGTGGGACACTCCCTCTCGGGACAGGCGGCCATCTACATTGATGAAGACCTGCAGACCGCCCTGGCCGAAACCGGTGCAGATCTGCGCGAGCTGTGCATCCTCTCCCGCGTGGACGTGCACCCCCTGGACCAGGCTCCCGCCGAGGCCCTGGCCACGGAGCTGGGCGGCATGAAACTCACGGTGGGACCGGCGGCCGGCGGCAAGTGCGGACGCTGCTGGATTGTGACGCCGGAGGTCACGGAATCCAACGACCTCTGCGCCCGCTGCGCCAGCGTGCTGGCGAATGAGGTCTAGCCGCGTGACACTTGCCCGTGAGCGCAGGCTGTGCTGGCTGGTGGCAGGCGCCGTGTTTGCCCTGGACCAGGCCACCAAGTGGTGGGTGGCCACGTCCCTGACCCTGTGGACGGAGCGTGTTCCCGTCATCCCCGGGTTCTTCGACCTTGTCCACTATCTGAACAAGGGCGCGGCCTTCGGCTTTTTGAACGATGCGGAAGGCTGGGGCACGGTGTTGTTCACCTGCATTGCCCTGGCCGCCATGGGCTTGCTGGGCTGGGGCATCTGGCGGGAACAGGGCCTGCTGCCCGGCGGCGGCATGCGCATGCGGCTGGGTCTGGCCCTGCTGCTGGGCGGCACCGCGGGCAACCTGTTGGACCGCCTGCGCCTGGGTGCGGTGGTGGATTTTTTGGATGTCTATGTCAACGACTGGCACTGGCCGGCCTTCAATGTGGCGGATAGCGCCATCACCGTCGGCTGTCTCGGGCTGATCTGGCTGGTGGCCACCACCCCAGTCTCCCCCGAAACGACCGGACGCTCCGCAGCCGACGCTTCCCGAAAGGATGACGCATGAAAATCCCTCTGTTGCAGTGGTTTGCCACCCTGCCTCCGGAAAAGCAGCTGCTCTATGCCGCAGGACTGACCCTGCCCCTGCTTGCCAATTTTCTGGCGATCTGGCACGCGTACAAAAGACAGTTCAACTCGCCGCTGGAGAAGGTGCTCTGGCTCGGCGTCGGGTTGTTTTTGCCATTTTTGGGCGGGTTGCCGTATTGGCTCTTGGGCGCCTGGCGCGGCCGGTTGCCGGCTGCCGCCAATGCGCCGGGCACCCCGGCCAACACCACCACCTCCGAATAATCCATCCACATGGAGTGACTTCTCATGTCCCACTCGAAACGTCGCACCATGACCACCAT
>JAIWOE010000152.1 GCA_020217165.1 Desulfovibrio sp.
GGCTGGAGTTCCTGCACCTCACCACCGCCGCCCACTGGGACGGCATCGACCAACAGATCACGGCCTGGCTCACGCAGGAGTCCGCCGGCCCGGCCCTCCTCTGCCTGGACGCCCCCCTGGGCTGGCCCCGTCCCCTGGGTGAGGCCCTGGCGGGGCATCAGGCCGGCCAGGGCCTGCCCCTGGCTGCGGACCGGCTCTTCTCCCGGATCACGGATCTGGACATCGCCCGCCGGCTGGGCAAACGGCCCATGGAGGTGGGGGCCAACACCATCGCCCGGGTGGCCCTGGCGGCGGTCAACCTGCTGGATCGCCTGCGGGCCGGCACCGGCCGGCACATCCCCCTGGCCTGGGCTCCCGGCCCCTTGGACGAGACCGCGGCCATCGAGGTCTATCCCGCTGCCGCCCTGGCCTGCCGCGGCCTGCTGCGGCCCGGTTACAAAAAGACCGCGGCGGACCGGGCAGCCATGCTTGCGGCCCTGGAACCGCAGCTGCCCCTGGCCCCCCAGTGGCAGGATGCCTGCCGCCGCAGCGAACACCTGCTGGACGCCTGCCTGTGTTGTCTGGCCGGCAGCGACTTCCTGCAGGGCCTTGCCCCCGCGCCGCCGCCGGAGCTGTGGCCCGTGGTCCGTCAGGAAGGCTGGATCTGGGCGCGGGATCTGCCAGCATAATTCACGGTCGTTCCATCCACCGTCGAACCCGGTTCCCCAGGAACAACGCCCCCAGCACGGCGGCCGCAGTGGCCAGGCCGGCCAGGCCGAAGATGTCCCGCGGCGTACGCGTTCCCAGCAGGGCCCCTGCGGCGTCAAAGACCAGGGGCGAGAGGAACTGTCCCAGGAATATCATGCTCCCGGCCAGGGCCATGGTCCGCATGCTCAGGGGCAGGGGCGTGGCCTTGGCCACGGCCACCAGCAGGCTGGGCCACAGGGAGCCTAGGCCAAACCCCACCAACATCACCCCGGCCATGGCGCCAGCCAGCCCGCTTGCATGGTGCAGGCCGAGGAACCCAGCGGCCATCAGGCCCAGCATGATCACAGGCAGTCGCCGGCCGAACATCAGCCGGGTTCGTGGCAGCATCAGGCCGGCCACAAATCCCGCCGCGGTGGAGCCTGCCAGGGACATGCCCGAGTTGCCCGCCTCCCCGTACCCTTCCTGGATCAGGAACAAGGCCAGGTTGGTGGGCACGCAATAAAAGACGATCATGAGCAGCAGCAGGCCCAGGGCCCCCAGCCAGGCCCCCAGGGGCAGGCGGCCCGTGGCGGCGGCAGGGCTTTGCTCCCGGGCGGGTTCCTGCAGAAACAGCGTGGTCATGACCATGGTCACCAGACTGATGCCATAAATGGCAAAGGCGTACCGCCAGTTGGCCTGGGCCAGCCAGCCGGAGCAGAACAGGGCCACGATGCCGCCCAGGTTGGCGGTGGAGGCCGTGCGCCCCATCATCCGGACCCGTTCTTCCCCCGTGAAGAACACGCTGACCAGGGAATTGGACAAGGGCATGACCATGCCCACGCCAATGCCCAGCACAATGCGCGTGGCCAGGAGCATGGGAAAGCTGGTGGCCAGACCGCCGCCAGCCCCGCCCAGCAGATACAGCGTGCACCCCAGCAGCAGGGTGCCTTTGATCCCCAGCCAACGGCACAGGCGCGGGGCCAGGAACGACATGGGAATGATGCACACCGAGGGCGCCGTGAGCAGCAGCTTGACCGTGGTGGCCGGCACATCGGGAAAGGCCGCCTGCACCGCACCCAGGGCCGGCGCCACGGCGGCCCCGGCCATGACCGTGAGCAGGGAGATGGAGAGGATGCTCCAGGCGTGCAGTGTCATGCAGGGTCCCCCGCCTCCCCGTCCACATCATCCTCCAAATCCATATTCGCGGCAGACCGGGGGCCGTCGGCCATGCGGTCGGCATTGGCCAGCACCATGCGCAGCAGGGTGAACAACTCCCCCTGCTTGTCTTCGGGGATCCCCTCCAGCAGGGCGTCGGACCATCTGTAGAGGATGGCGAAAAAGTCTGCCTCAATGGCCAGGGCCTTGGGGGTCAGCTGCACGCGGCGGATGCGGCGATCATCAGGATCCGCCGTCCGCACCACGTAGCCGGCGCGCTCCAGGGGGGCCATGGCCCGGGTGACGGTGGCCTTGTCCACCTTGAGCAGGGTGGCCAGCTCGTCCTGGGAAAAGAGTTCCCTGCCGCCGGCATTGCGGTGAAACAACTCGGCCATGAGCAGCACCTGGCCCTGCCCGATCTGCAGGCGGGACATTTCCCGCAGGGCATACAGCTGAAATCGCCGGTTCACCAGGCAGATGAGCCGGCCCATGGACTGCCCGCGCGGCCGGCGCACAAAAGGCGTGGATGAAGACATGAGACGCTCCTGAAATGGGTACGGATCGGTCAAGGCAAGGTCCTGTGCCACAATTCCGTTGCACATGCAACAAAATGTGCGCAGTGGCGGAACCCGCCGAAATCGTGTACAGGGTCAAATCCATGGACGTCATGGAACACGCCGCCCTGCAGCCATCCCCCCGGCCCGCCGGTGCGGACGAACTGTACGCCCCGGACGGCAGCCTGCAGTCCCACTGGAGGCCCTCCCTCGCCTCCCTGGAACGTCTGGGCCCGGACGAATTGAGCCGCCGCCTGGATATCCGCCGCCTGCTGCGGGAAAACGGCGTCACCTTCCACGTGCATGGCGACCCCGGCGGCCTGCACCGGCCCTGGGAGTTGGATCTCATCCCCTGGGTCATCCCCCCCGCCGACTGGGAACAGCTGGAAGCCGGCCTCACCCAGCAGGCCATGGTGCTGGATCTGCTCTTCAAGGACCTCAACGGTCCCCGCATGCTCCTACGGGAGCGCGTGGTGCCATCGGAGGCGGTCTTTTCCCATCCCGGCTTCCTGCGTGCCTGCGACAAGATGCACCACCGCGGGGAACGCCAGCTCGTCTTCCACTCGGCGGACTGTTGCCGCGGGCCCGATGGCGGATTCCGGATCCTGCGGGACTTCACCCAGTCCCCGGCCGGAGCGGGGTACGCCCTGGAGCATTGCACCGTGCTGGCCCGGGTGCTGCCGGATGTATTCGGCGACTGCAACGTGGAACGCATCTTCCACTTTTTCCGGGCCATGCGGGATACCCTGGCCAGGCTGGCTCCCCGCCGGCGAGACGACCCCCGCATCGTCCTGCTGACCCCGGGGCCGGAATACGAAACCTATTTCGAGCATGCCTACCTGGCGGCATACCTGGGCTACACCCTGGTCCAGGGCGAGGACCTGACCGTGCGCGACGGCGCGGTGTGGCTCAAATCCATCGGCGGTCTTGAACCCGTGGATGTGATTCTGCGCCGGGTGACGGATGTGCTCTGCGATCCCTTGGAATTGCAGGAAGACAGCCGCCACGGCGTGGCCGGGCTGGTGGAGGCCGTGCGGCTGCAGCATGTGGCCGTGGCCACCCCCCTGGGCGCCGGCGTGCTGGAAAATCCCGCCCTGGCCGCGGAAAATCTCTTCTGGGTGGGACGCTACCTGGAGCGTGCCACGGCCTGCGCCAGACTGCTGCGCATGCTGGCAACCCTGTTCAACCATTCCGACACCTTCGGGCCCGAGGCGGAACGCGAATGCCTGCCACACCTGTTGCAGGCCCTGGCCAACCTCACTGGCGCCGCGCTGCCTGCCCCCCTGGAGGAACTGGCCCAATGGCCGGAACGCCGGTTGCAATCCCTGGTCCTGGATGCCCACCTGGGCGGCTCCCTGCCGCGCACCCTGCGCCTGCTGGCCAGCAATGCCTACGCCGTGCGGGATCGCTGGTCCGCGGACACCTGGCGCGTCATCGACGCCATCCAGGAACATGCCGAGGCCCTGGCGACCTTCTCGCCCCTGCCAGAGCCTGCCGGGCCCGAGCCCCGTAACCCGGATCCCCTTGGCCCGGAATCAGTGGGCATGGAGCGGCTGCAGGCCACCCTGGACCTGCTCCTCACCAGCCTCATCGCCTTCACCGGCTACACCATGGAGAGCATGACCCGCGCCGTGGGGTGGATTCTGCTGGATACCGGCCGACGCATGGAACGCGGCCTCATGCTCATTGGTATGCTCCAGGGCACCCTGAGCACCCCGGGCACCCTGCCAGCCCAGCCCTCCGTCCAGCCCTCCGCCCAGCAGGCCGAGCCCGTGGCCCAGCAGCTCATGAAGATGACCCTCTCCACCCTGGAATCCCTCATCACCTATTGCCGGCGATACCGGTCTCGGCTGCGGCTGGAACAGACCCTGGACCTGCTGCTGCTGGACGAGACCAACCCACGCTCCCTGGCCTTTCAACTGGAGCAGCTGCGCTGCCACATGCAAGCCCTGCCCCGCCCCCGCCGCACCTCCCGCACCAGCCCCGAGGAACGGCTGGCCCTGGAGGCGTACGCCAGCCTCAAGCGCATGGACGCCCTGGAACTGGCCAAAATTTCCGGCCGCTCCCGCCGCCATGAGGCGCTGCGCACCTTCCTGGCAGAACAATCCCGCCTGTTGGCCGCCATGGCCGACACCGTTTCCCTCTCCTTTTTCAGCCACGCCGGCGGGCCCACGCCCCTGGCGCGCCGCCGAGCCACCGCACCGTGAACGACCGCATCATCCACAGCACCAAATTCCGCCACAGCGAGCCCATGCCCCTCTCCCACAACGAGGCGCGCCTTTCGCCGCGGGATTTTTCCCGCCAGACCTGCACCCGCAACCGGTACCAGATCACCCCAAAGCCCAGGGTGTTCCGGAAGCGCTTCGACTACTTCGGCAACCAGATCTGCTATTTTTCCATCGAGGAGCCCCACAGCGAACTCACAGTGACCGTGATCAGCGAGGTGCTGGTGACCAGCACCGGCTACGACACCCCCGGCCCCGCCGACGACATTCCCTGGGAGGCGGCCCGGAATCTGCTCCTGGAGTCCGACCCTTTTGACATCGCCGAGCACCGGGATTTCCTGCTGGATTCCAGCCTCATCACCGCCTCGGCCCAGCTGCGGGCCTACGCCACGCCGTCCTTTCCCATGGGGCGGCCCCTGCTGGCGGCGGCCCGGGATCTGATGGAACGCATCTCCCATGATTTTGCCTATGTGCCCGGCTTTACAGAAATCTCCACCCCCCTGGAGGAGGTCCTGGCCCACCGCCGCGGCGTTTGCCAGGACTTTGCCCACCTGGCCATCGGCTGCATGCGCTCCATGGGCCTGGCGGCGCGGTACGTCTCCGGCTACATCGAAACCCTGCCTCCTCCCGGACAGGAGAAGCTCGTGGGCGCAGACGCCTCCCATGCCTGGTTTTCCGTGTACGTTCCGAAAGATGGCTGGATGGACTTCGCCCCCACCAACAACCAGATTCCCATGGACCGCCACATCACCCTGGCCTGGGGGCGGGATTACGCCGACGTGCCACCCCTCAGGGGGGTCGTGTACACCAGCGGCAGCCAGGTCATGGACGTGACCGTGGACGTGATGCGCCTGGAGGGATGACGCCATGCCCTCCATCGCCGTCCGTCAGCCACCACTCCTGCACACCGTCATCCGCCGCCCGTATTTGCCATGCGCATCTGCCTGATCTCCCCCGTGCTGGCCAGGGCCCTGGAGGCCATGGGCCATGAGGTGACGGTGTTCTGGCCCACGGATACCGCCGTCTTTGACCTGCCTACCGCCCTGGAAGCGCGGCGCTTCGTGCCGGACCTCGTCTTCCATGAAGAATTCCTTGGCCCGCGGGTGCTGCTGACCGGTCTGGAACAGTTGGACTGTCCCAAGGTGTTCTGGTCCCTGGACACGCACCTCAACTCCCACTGGCACCGCTGGTATGCCTGCTGTTTTGACGGCGTGGTCACGCCCCACATGCATTTGTGGTCGCAGTTCCCCTGGCCGCGACCGCCCCTGGGCCGGCTGGCCTTTCCCGGCGTGGCCCGTCCCTGGATCCCGCACCCCGGGCGCCGTCACGAGGTGAGCTTTGTGGGTCGCATCACCCCGGAGCGCCCCCGCCGGACCTGGCTGGCGGAGTTCCTCACGGCGCGCTGCAATGCCCGCATCGAGCAGGACCTGCCCTTCCAGGCCATGCTGGATCTCTATGCCGACACCCGGCTGGCTCCCAACGAGGCCATCCAGGCCGAAGTGAACTTCCGCGTCACCGAGGCCGCCAGCTGCGGCTGTCTGGTGCTCAGCCAGAACATCGGGCCGGATCAGGACGCCCTCTTCGAACCGGGCAAGGAAGTGGTGGTCTACGAACACGTGCTGGAACTGCAGGCCCTGCTGGCCCAGTTCCGCCGCTTTCCCCGTCCGGCGGAAGCCATTGCCCGGGCCGGTTGGGAGCGGGTACAGGCCAGCCATCTGCCGGCGCATCGGGCCGCGGAGCTCCTGCGCTTTGCGGAAACCCTGCCGGCCACCGCCGCCCCGGTCATGGACCGCCGCCTGGCCTGGCTCTTGGCCCGCTGGGAGCTGGTGCGCAACCGTCGCCAGGCCGGCAGCCTGCAGGAGCTGGCCGCCTCCCTGGCTGACTACGGCCAGCACCCCGACGCCCTGACGGCCCTGCTGGAAACCCAGCACCTGCTCAAACGCCCCCAGGAGGCCCTGCGCCTGGCCGTGGACATCATCAGGCACCCCGACCTGTCCCGCCATGTGCCCCTGGCGGCAGCCTGTTCCGTGCTGGGATTGTATCAGAACCAGTTCGAATTCGCCCGGCAGTGCCTGCTGCTGCAGGGGGAACCCCGGCGGCCGGAAACTCCCCTGGCCCTGCTGCATGGCTGGGCGGCGCAGCTTTCCCGCCTGGGGCACACCGCCTTTCCCGGCCGGCTGTTCCAGCCCCGACTGCACCTGCCGGCCTGCGCGGCGGATTGTCTATTCCTGGCCATGGAGCTGGCCCCCCATGACGTGGAGACCTCCCGCCGCCTGGAGTCCCTGCTGGCGGCCTGCGGCGGCTGGGAGCACATCCGCCTGGGGCTGCTTTCGGATATTTCCCTGCGCCGCCGGGAGGACTGGCGCACCGGCCTGGCCCTGGCCCTGGCCAACCTGCGGGCCTTTCGCCTCAAAGAAGGCCTGGAGGAGGCACTCCTGGCCTTGCATTCCGCACGCAGCCAGGGCAAGGAAGGACAGTTCGCACGACGCCTGGAAGCCCTCGACCCCGGGGGCATCATTGCCAAGACCCTGGCCTCCATCCCCTGAGCGTATTCATCATGTTGGAATATCTCCGCATTCAAAACCTTGCCCTCATTGAGGACCTGGCCCTGGAGCTGGCACCGGGCTTCAACGTCCTCACCGGCGAAACCGGCGCGGGCAAGAGCTTCATTCTCAAGGCCCTGGGGTTTCTCACCGGGGAAAAACTCGCCGCCGACCTCGTCCGCCCCGGGGAGGACAAGGCCGTGGTGGAGGCGCTGTTTCTGCTGCCCGACGCCGAACACGGCGAGCGGGAGGTGGTGCTCCACCGCGAACTGGCCGCGGAATCCGGCCGTAGCCGCCTGCGCATCAACGATGTGCTCTCCTCCCAGGATGCCATCAAGGCCCTGCGCCCCTCCCTGGTGGCCGTCACCAGCCAGCACGGGCAGCAGCAGTTGCTCTCCCCGGCCTATCAGGCCCGGCTGCTGGATGAATTCCTGCGCCGGCAGCATCTCGTTCCCGAAGAAGACTGGGCCGCCGCCGAAGCCGGCAAGCGCCGCCTGCGGGAGCTGGCCGCCACACGCCAGGAGCTGGAGACCCGCAGCCGGGACCTGGCCGCCCGGCGCGAACTGCTGGAGCACCAGAAAACCGTCATCGACAAGGTGGCCCCCGAGGCCGGCGAGGAAGAGGCCCTGCAGGAAAAGCGTGAGGCCGCCCGCAATGCCAAGACCCTGCGCGAGGCGGTGGATGGCTCCCTAGCCCTGCTGCTGGGGGAACAGACCGGAGTCATTGAGGGGGTGGATCAGCTCACCCGGCGCCTGGCGCACCTGGCCGACGTGCACGAGGCCTATGCCGATGACGTGACCTGGCTGGAGGAGACGTCCATCCGCCTGCGCGATCTTGCCTCCCGCCTGCGCCGGGAACGGGCCGGCGGTCCCTCCCCCCGCGAGCTGGAAGCCGTGGAATCCCGCCTCTACGCCCTGGCCCAGCTCAAGCGCCAGCTCAAGCGCAGCATGCCGGAAATCCTGGCCCTGCAGTCGGAAATTGAGGAAAGCATTTCCTTTCTGGACATCTGCGGCCTGGAGTTGGCCAGCCTGGCTCGCGAGGAGGCCGAGGCCGCCCGGGACCTGGCCCAGGTGCTGGACCGCCTCAACGCTGCCCGCCGCGAAGCCGCCACCCGTTTTTCCGCCGTGCTGGAAGCAGAATTGCGTGGCCTGGGATTTTCTCAGGAGGTGCGGGTGGGCTGCGAGTTCGAACGCCAGCTGCTCTTTCCGGACCGCGCCGCCGAACCACCCTTCGACTCCCTGGGGGAGGATCGCGCCCGACTGCTCTGGCGGCCCAACCCCGGCCAGCCGGCTCAGCCCCTGGACCGCATCGCCTCCGGCGGGGAGCTCTCGCGGTTTCTGCTGGCCCTGGTGCGCTCCAGCGCCGCCCGGGACGACGCCGAGCAACCCACGCTGTTGTTTGATGAAATTGACACCGGCGTGGGCGGCATCACCCTCAATCACGTGGCCGCGCGGCTCAAGGAACTGGCCGGCCGGCGGCAAATCCTCGTGGTGACCCACTGGCCCCAGCTGGCCGCCCTGGCCGACCGACATTTTTACGTGGAAAAACTCGTCATCGACGGCAACACCACCACCCGCTGCCGCCGCCTGGAAGGCGAGGCCGTGTTCGCAGAACTCACGCGCATGGCCGGCGGCGGCGCCCAGGGCGAGGCCCTGGCCCGGGAGCTGCTGGGCGGCCCGAACAACGCGTGATCTGACGCGGGGGGCCTCTTTCCCAAAAAGGATTCCCCCGCGCCAGGTGTTCCCGTCCAACAACAGGCTCTATGTCAGGGTGCGCTCATCAATGAC
>JAIWOE010000153.1 GCA_020217165.1 Desulfovibrio sp.
CCCTGGCCGCCACGCCGGACATCCCCCTGTTCACCCTGGCGCTGGACGAGGCCGCTCTGGTGGCCCGGCTGGGGGCCCAAAGTCCCCAGCGCAAGGTCTTCGAGCGCCTCCTGGAGCGCGAACGCAAGGGCGAAACCCTGGCCCGGCTGGACTACATTCCGGATTTCACCTTCGGCATCGAAACCAGCATCACCAACCAGTGGGATGTCTACCGCGGGGTGGACAGCAAGGGGCAGTGGATGTTCCCCACTCCGCCGCCGGGGGACTCGGGCAAGGATCCGGTGATGCTCTCCCTGTCCTTCACCCTGCCCATTTTCAACGAGCGCCGCCAGGCCGCCACCCGCGAAGCCAGGGCCCGGCAGTTGGCGGCCATCAAGGACCGCGACGGCCTGCGCGACCGCCTGGCCGCGGATCTTTCCATGGCCCGCTTCAATCTGGACGATGCCGCCCGCAAGGCCGCCCTGTATCAGGACGCCCTCATCCCCCGGGCGGTGCAGGCCTTTGGCGCGGCCATCGGGGCCTATCAGGCCGGCACGGGCCGCTATGCGGAACTCATCATGGCCCAGCGCAGCCTGCTGGAGCTGGAGCTTAGTGCCGTGCAGGCTCTGGCCGCCCAGGGACAGCGGTTGGCGGAAATCGAATCCCTGGTGGGTGAGGACCTCCCGGTCACGCCCGCCCCCGGCGGCACCTTGCGTCGCGTCAGGGCTGGCCTGGAGCGGCCGGCCATCAGCCATGAGGAGGTCGCCCCATGACCCTGCTGCGAAAATCTCCGGCGCGTCCCGCGTCGCGTCGCCTGGCCTGGCTCTGGCTGCTGGTGGCCCTGCTGGCCTTTGTTGGCGGTTACTGGCTGGGCGGGTCGGGGGGACATGACACTACGCCGGCCGCGCCCGGGCACGATTACGGGCACGAGCATCCGCATGCCGCGCCTGCTGCAACGCCGGGAGACAGCGGGTCGGAGGTGGCCTACTGGACCTGCTCCATGCACCCATGGATCCGCCTGCCAGATCCCGGCCTGTGCCCCATCTGCGCCATGGACCTCATCCCCGTGGCCAAGGGACAGCAGGACGGCGCCCCCGTCAGCCTGCGCGCCGTGACCCTCACCCCTGCCGCCCGCGCCCTGGCCCGGGTGGAGCTGGCCCCCGTGGAGCGACGCGCCGTGGACGTGGCCACCCGGCTCCTGGGGCGCATTGAGGTGGACGAAACCAGCCAAGCCTACATCACCGCCCGCGTGGCAGGCCGGCTGGACAGGCTGCACGTCAACGTCACCGGCGGCACGGTCAAGGCCGGGCAGGTCATGGCCGAGATTTACAGCCCGGAGCTGGTGGCTGCCCAGGCCGAATTGCTGGAAGCCCGCAAGGCCGTGACCCGGTTGTCGGCGGACGCCCCGGCCCTGCTGCGGGATACCGCCGCCCGCACCGAACGCGCCGCCCGGGACAAGTTGCGCCTCCTGGGATTTTCCGCCGCCGAGGTGGAGACCGTACTCCGGCGCGGCACGCCGGCGGACCACATGCCCCTGACCGCCCCGGCTGGCGGCGTGGTGGTGCGCAGGGACGTCCAGGAAGGAGCCTATGTGGCCACGGGCACGCGGCTGTTCGCCATTGCGGATCTCTCCCGCGTCTGGGCCGTCTTCGAGGCCTACGAGGCCGACCTGCCCTGGCTGCGCATGGGCGCGGCCGTGCGCTTCGAGGCCACGGGCCTGCCCGGCGAGACCTTCACTGGCGCGGTGACGTTCATCGATCCCGTCATCGACACCATGACCCGCACTTTCCGCGTGCGGCTGGACGTGGCCAACCCCGGCGGCCGGCTCAAACCCGGCATGCTGGTGCACGCCGTTCAACAGACCGCGGTGGATGCCCAGGCCGGCCAGGTGTTGACCATCCCGGTCACCGCGGCGCTGGTCACGGGCACGCGGGCCATCGTTTATGTGGCCGATCCCAACACGCCGGGCAGCTACGAGGGGCGGGAAATCGTCCTGGGGCCCCGGGCCGGGGACCATTACGTGGTCCGCCAGGGCCTGGCCGAGGGTGAGCAGGTGGTGGTTCGCGGCAATTTTTTGGTGGATAGCGCCGCCCAGCTCATGGCCGCTCCGAGCATGATGCTGCCCGAGGGAGCCGGCGAGCCCGGCGCCCTGGACGGGGTGCCGCCTCCATTCCTGCGGCAGCTTCCGGCCCTGGATGCCCCGATGGAGGCCGTGCTCGCCGCGGCCCGGGGCACGGACCTGGAGGCAGGCCGGCAGGCCTTTGCCGCCCTGGGGCAGGCCCTGGCCGGGCTGGATGCCGCCACCCTGGTGGACGAGCCGGCCCTGCACTGGAAGGAGCTGGCCATGCTCCTGGGCAATGACATCCGCCTGGGTCGGGACAGTCGGTCCATGACCGAGCTGCGCTGGCACGCCCGGGAGCTGGACGCCCGCATGCAACGTGTGCGGCGGACCTTCGATTATGCTGCCCAGGCTGCCCAGGCCGCCGGCCCCGGGGAGCCGGGCACGCCGGCTCCGCCGGCCGTGCAGGCACAGCTTGGGGAGGTGCTGGCCGCCTACCTCCGGCTGCAGGATGCCCTGGCCAGGGACGATGCCCCGGCCGCCCAGGCTGCGGTGCAAGGGCTGGAAGACGCTTGGCGCGCCGTGTCCCGGGAGGGCCTAGACGGCCTGGACGGCCTGGACGGCGAAGCTGGGGCGGCCCTGGAGGCCATCGCGGCGCAAATGGAGCAGGGCCTGATGGCCATGCAGGAGCAGACCTCCCTGGAGGCCATGCGCGCCGGCTTCCAGCCCGTGTCCAACGCCCTCATCCAGGCGGCCCTCACCGTGGGCATCGTCCACCAGGGCGACCTGTTCCGGGTGCATTGCCCCATGGCTTTCGACTATACGGGGGCGGACTGGCTGCAGCCCGATCCGGACATCCGCAACCCGTACTTCGGCCACCTCATGCCCGGTTGCGGCGACGTCACCGGGCAAGTGCCCGTGGCACGGTAAGGGGAGGAGTTTATGCCGCCATCCTCCCTGCATCCTCTCCATCTGCTGATCCGTTTCTTCCTGGAGAACCGCCTGGCCACGTGCCTGCTGGCGTTGCTGGTCCTGGGCTGGGGGTTCATGGTGGCGCCGTTCCACTGGGACGTGGACGGGCTACCGCGGGACCCCGTGCACGTGGACGCCATTCCGGACATCGGCGAGAACCAGCAGATCGTCTTCACGGAATGGCCGGGCCGCTCCCCCCAGGACATGGAAGACCAGGTGACATATCCCCTCACCGTGTCCCTCCTGGGCGTGCCCGGGGTGAAGACGGTGCGCAGCTTCTCCATGTTCGGTTTTTCCAGCATTTACGTGATATTTGACGAGAATGTGGAGTTCTACTGGTCGCGCTCGAGGCTGCTGGAAAAGCTGGCCAGCCTGCCGCCGGGCACATTGCCGGCCGGGGTGCGGCCCACCCTGGGACCGGACGCCACGGCCCTGGGCCAGGTGTTCTGGTATACCCTGGAAGGGCGCGACGCTGCAGGCGATCCTGCCGGCGGCTGGGACCTGGCCGAGCTGCGCACCATCCAGGATTATTACGTCCGCTATGGCCTGCTGGGGGTGGAAGGCGTCAGCGAGGTGGCCTCCGCCGGGGGATTCGTCAAGGAATATCAAGTGGATGTGAATCCAGAGGCCCTGCGCATTGCAGGCATCAGCCTGGAGCAGGTGGTCAATGCCGTGCGTCAGGCCAACCTGGACGTGGGCGCGCGGACCATCGAGGTCAACGGGCCGGAATATCTGGTGCGCGGCGTGGGCTTTATCAAGAGCGTGGAGGACCTGCAGGCCGCGGTGATCGTGGCCCGGGACGGCACCCCCATCCGCGTGGGGGATGTGGCCACGGTGGGCCTGGGGCCGGCCCTGCGCCGCGGGGTGCTGGACAAGGACGGCACCGAGGCCGTGGGCGGCGTGGTGGTGGTGCGTCAGGGCGCCAACCCCCTGGAAACCATCCAGAAGGTCAAGGCCAAGATCAGGGAGCTCTCCCCCGGCCTGCCCGGCAAATCCCTGCCCGACGGTCGGGTGAGCACCGTGACCATCGTACCATTCTATGACCGCACCGGGCTTATCGAGGAGACCCTGGGCACCCTGGAAGAAGCCCTCACGCAGCAGGTGCTCATCACCATTGTGGTGGTGGTGCTCTCGGTGTTGCACCTCTCCAGTTCGCTGCTCATCTCCTCCCTGTTGCCCCTGGCCATCGCCATGTGCTTCGTCGCCATGAAGCTGGTGGGGGTGGATGCCAACATCGTGGCCTTGTCCGGCATTGCCATCGCCATTGGGGTCATGGTGGATGTGGGCATCGTGCTGTGCGAAAACATCTTGCAGCATTTCGAGCGCGCGCCGGCCGGGGCGTCCAAAATCGAGGTCATCTACGCTGCCGCCACCGAGGTGGCCGGCCCCATCCTTACCAGCGTGGCCACCACGGCGGTGAGCTTCCTGCCGGTGTTCGCCATGGAAGGGCCCGAGGGCAAACTCTTCAAGCCCCTGGCCTTTACCAAAACCTTCGCCATGGTGGCGGCCATCGTGGTGGGCTTGACCATGCTGCCGGCGTTTGCCTCGGTGGTCATGGGATTGGGCCGGGGCGCCGCGGCCCGGGCGCGGTGCCTGGGCTGGGGCAAGGCGGCGGTATACGTGGCCGCCGGGGTGGCCGCCTGGGGGTGGCTGGCCTGGTGGGCCGGGGTGCCCCTGCTGTATCTGGGGGTGCGGGCCCTCATGGCCCCGCGGCTCTCGCCACGGGTGGCCAGGGGTTGGACCACCCTGGACAATCTGGCCGCGGCCCTGGCCATTGTGGCCGTGCTGGCGGCCCACTGGATGCCCCTAGGCCACGGCGTGGCCTTGTGGCGAAACATCGCCTTTGCTGGCGGTGTCATCGCTGTGCTCATGGCCGTGTTCCTGGGAGTGTTGCCTGTCTACCCCTGGGTGCTGGGACAGGTGCTGCGGGTGAAGACGGCGTTTTTGCTGCTGCCGCTACTGCTGGCGGGGCTGGGGGTGCTGGCCTGGCTGGGCGCGCCCAGGTGCTTTGCCTGGCTGCCCCAGGAGTGGCGGCAGTCCGGACCCATGACGGCCCTCTCCCACGCCTTCCCCGGGCTGGGCAAGGAGTTCATGCCGCCCCTGGACGAGGGGTCCTTTCTGTTCATGCCCACCACCATGCCCCACGCCTCCCTGAGCGAGGTGCATGCGGTGCTGCGCTACCAGGACATGGCCATCCAGGCCATTCCCGAGGTGGCCCTGGCCGTGGGCAAGCTGGGCCGGGCCGAAACCCCCCTGGACCCCGCCCCGGTTTCCATGATCGAGACCATTATCAATTATCGGGACGAATACGCCAAGGACGACCAGGGCCGGCTCCTTCGATTCCGATATGATGCCCATCGAGAAGACTGGTACCGGTCCATGGATGGCACGCCCCAGCCCGCGGCCGACGGCCTGCCCTACGTGGTGCAGGGCCGGTTTTTGCGCGACGACGCCGGGGCGCTGATTCCCGACGAGGCCGGCCAGCCCTTCCGGCTGTGGCGGCCAGCCCTGGACCCTGCCCACAACCCCGGGCGGGAGGCCTGGGGCGGCATCCGGTCGCCCCATGACATCTGGGACGCCATTGCTGCGGCGGCGGAGGTGCCGGGCGTCACCGGCGCGCCCCGGCTCCAACCCATCGCGGCGCGCATCGTCATGCTGCAGTCCGGCATGCGCGCCCCCATGGGGGTGAAGGTCAAGGGACCGGATTTGCACACCATCGAGGCCGTGGGCCTGCAGATTGAGGCCCTGCTCAAGGAGGTGCCCTCGGTGCAGGCGGCGGCGGTCATTGCCGACCGCATCGTGGGCAAGCCGTATCTGGAAATCGTCATCGACCGCGAAGCCATTTCCCGTTACGGCGTGCGCATCGCCCAGGTGCAGGAAGTCATCGAAACGGCCGTGGGCGGCATGCCCATCACCTACACCGTGGAAGGCCGGGAGCGCTATCCTGTGCGGGTGCGCTACCCCCGGGAGCTGCGGGACAGCCCTGAGGCCCTGGAAAAGGTGGTGGTCACCGGGTCCATGGGCGAGGATGTGCCCCTGGCCCAGCTGGCGCACATCCGGTACGTGCGCGGGCCGCAGATGATTAAGAGCGAGGACACCTTCCTCACCGGCTACGTGCTCTTTGACCGCAAGGCCGAATATCCGGAAGTGGACGTGGTGGAGCACGCCAAGGCCTACCTGGAGCAGCGTCAGGCTGCGGGGGATTTTGTGCTGCCGGCCGGCGTGAGCTACGCCTTTTCCGGCAGCTACGAGAACCAGGTCCGGGCCCAGCAGCGCCTGGCCGTGCTGCTGCCCCTGTGCCTGCTCATCATCTTCTTGCTGCTGTATTTTCAATTCAAGCGCATCCCGTTGACCATGCTGGTGTTTTCCGGCGTGCTCCTGGCCTGGTCCGGCGGGTTCCTGATGCTGTGGTGCTACGGTCAGCCGTGGTTCCTGGACGTGACCATCCTGGGGGTGGACGTGCGTTCGCTGTTCCAGATTCATCCCGTGAACCTGAGCGTGGCTGTCTGGGTGGGGTTTCTGGCCCTCTTTGGCATCGCCACGGATGACGGCGTGCTCATGGCCACCTACCTGGGGCAGCAGATGCAGGGCCGGCGGTTCGACAGCAAGGCGGCCTTGCGCCGGGCCGTGGTGGAGGGCGCCTCCCGGCGCATCCGGCCGGCCATGATGACCACGGCCACCACCATGCTGGCCTTGCTGCCGGTGCTCACGTCCACGGGGCGGGGGTCGGACATCATGGCGCCCATGGCCATCCCGTCCTTTGGCGGCATGGCCGTGGCCATGCTCACCTGGCTCACCACGCCGGCCATCTATTGTTTGTATGAGGAGCTGCGGCTTGCCCGCCGCCCCTGAAATCCCCACGAGGAGGTTCGCATGATGCGTGTAGTCGTGTTGCTGATGGCGGTGGCGCTGATGGGTGGCGCTGTCCTGCCCGGCGCTGCCGTGGCTATGGATCAGGCCGGCCGGTCCAAGATGCATTTTGACATGATGGACAAGAACAAGGATGGCGGCGTGGACCTGGAGGAATACAAGAAAATGATGGGCCCGGATTCCGAGCCTGCCTTCAACGCCACCGATGCTGATGGCAATGGCGTCATCAGCCTGGAAGAACTCACGGCCTACGAAGCGGCCCATGGCGGCCATGGCGGCCACGGCCACCAGTAACCCCTCCTCGTCCTCCTGCCGGCCTGCCACCGGCCACGCCCCTGCCCGGGAACACCCCGCGCAGGGGCTTTTTTTGGGCCCGTGCCACGCCAGTCTTGAGAAGCCTTAAGCCTGCCTGCCCGTTCTGCATGGTTCTTCACTCTCCCCAAGCAATCTTGATGCACTCTGAACGGATGTATCACAATCCTGCGTACGTATATTCAGGCAAAGGAGGGGCGGCATGAGAATACGAATTGAGAAATACATCCATGATACACAGTTGAAATTGTGGGGAGGGAGTTTTCATGAAGGGCTTGCAAGAACGAGTTACTGTTGCCCTGGATACAATACCATTGCCGCATATCTAGAAAAAAAGCTTCCAGCCAAGGCGCGTAAGGCCGTGGAAGCACACATGGCATCATGCAAGGAATGTCGGTTTGATTTGATTGACCTTCGCATGCTGCTCAAACACCTGCACGAAGACTGAAAGGAGCGTCCGCCATGCTCATTGATTCCACATCCAGCACCTCGTTGTACTCGTCCTACACCTCCTCCAGCACCAGCGAGCTTGGCAGCACGGACTTTCTGACGCTGCTCATTGCACAGCTGCAGTATCAGGATCCCCTCAATCCCATGGAAGATACGGAAATGCTCAGCGAGCTGGCCGCCTTTTCCAGCCTGGAGCAGCTCACGGCCATGAACGAGACCCTGGGCACCATGGCCTCCAGCCTCAACGCCTCCCTGGTCAACAGCGCCGTGAGCTTCATCGGCATGGATGTCTGGGCCGAAGGCGACAGCATCACCAAGGGTTCGGACGGCGTGAGCAGCATCACCTACACCCTTACCGACACTGCCACCGCAGCCTCGGCCTACATCTACAACACCGCCGGCAAGCTGGTGGCCACCGTGGCCCTGACGGATCTGGACGCCGGAGAGCACAGCTTCACCTGGGACGGCACCACCTCCAGCGGCGAGGAGGCCTCCGACGGCAGTTACACCGTGAGCATCCTGCGCCAGGACGAGGGCGGGGACTATTACGCCGTCTCCACCCAGTGCCAGGGCCGGGTGGTGGGCCTGTCCAGCGAGAACGGCAGCACCGTGTTCGAGCTGGAAGACGGACGTACCGTGAACATCCTGGCCGTGAGCCAGGTGCGCGCCGCCACGTAACGGGCGATCCCGTTCACTCCTATCCCGCATTCCTCGCAAGGAGCACTCCATGAGCAGTCTTACCGGCGCCATGTACACCAGCATCACCGGCCTCACGGCCCACGGCCAGGCCATCTCCGTGGTAGGCAACAACCTGGCCAACGCCAATACCGTGGGCTTCAAGGCCTCCACCATTCAGTTCCAGGACCTGTTCTATTCCACCCTGAACACCGCCAACGGACCGGATCAGGTGGGCAACGGTGTGGCGGTGTCCACCATTTACAACGATTTTTCCCAGGGGTCCTTCGAGTCTTCTTCCTCGGTGACCGATGTGGCCATCTCCGGCAACGGGTACTTCATCGTGGAGGACCCCGCCACCGGTCGCAATTACTACACCCGCGCGGGAAACTTCACCTTTGATACCAGCGGCTACCTGGTCAATGCCCAGGGCCTGCGGGTGCAGGGGTGGGCCGTGGACAGCGCCACCACCACCGGCACCACCGTGTCCACCGTGGGCGATCTGACGGACATCCAGATCGGCACCCTGCAGGCGCCCCCCAGCGCCACCAGCCTGGCCACC
>JAIWOE010000154.1 GCA_020217165.1 Desulfovibrio sp.
TGCTGGCGGCCAGCATGTTCACATGGGTGGAAAAATCCAGACACTGCCACACCAGCGCCACGGGCAAGCCGCAGAGCAGCGCCGCAGTCACCACCAGGGAGAGGGGCACGCGCCGTGCCCGGTACAGAAGATCGTTCACGCTACTACCAACATCCCGTTCGTGCAGCCTGCACACGAAAGCATCATGACTCCAGAATCTTGAGCCCGGCGGCTCCAGCGCAGATGAGCAGAATGCACAGCACCCTGCCGGCGCTGGCCGGCTCCTGGAAGAGAAGCATGCCGCACAGGCTGACGCCCAGCACCCCCACCCCGGTCCAGATGGGATAGGCCACGCTCAGGGGCAGGGTTCTGGCCGCCAGCCCCAGGAAGAGCATGCTTGCAATCATGGCCGTCACCACGAAGGTGGTGGGCACGGCCCGCGAGAAACCATCCGTCCACTTCAGACCCACCGCCCAGACGACTTCAAACACAGCGGCAAGCAGCAACCAGCCCCAGGCCATGGCGCATTCTCCTGGCGAGGCTTGCGGGGTCGTCCCCAAAGACAAAATGCAAGAACGGCGGGTCGTCCCGCCGTTCCAAGCCCCAGGCCAGCGTCTTGTAGCCTGGAAAGTCCGCCCTGTCGAGGGGCGGGGGTGTTTAAAGCGCCTTGCCGTTCTGCAGCCCGGGGATGGGGCTCACGTTCCAGATTTCCTTGGCGTATTGGCTGATGGCCCGGTCACTGGAGAAGAAGCCCATGCGCGCCGCATTGAGGATGGAGCGGCGGGTCCATTCTTCCTGATCCATGTACAGCCGGCCCACGTCGTCCTGGGCGCCCAGGTACTGCCGGTAGTCCGCCAGGACGAAGAAATGGTCGCCACCATGGAGCAGGTTGTCCACCAGGGGCGAGAACAGGCCGTGCTGCCCGGGGGAGAAGGCATCGCCGCGCAGCATGTCCAGGGCCTCGCGCAGTTCCTCGTCGCCGTGGTAGTAGAGGATGGGATTGTAGCCGTGCTGCCGCAGGGAGACCAACTCGTTCTCCCGCATGCCGAAGATAAAGAGCAGCTCCGGCCCGATGGCCTGGGCCATTTCGATGGTGGCGCCGTCCCAGGTGCCGATGGTCAGGGCGCCGTTGAGGGCGAACTTCATGTTGCCCGTGCCCGAGGCCTCCATCCCGGCGGTGGAAATCTGCTCCGAGAGCTCCGTGGCCGGGATGACACGCTCGGCCTGGGAGACGCAGTAATTGGGCAGATAGATCACCTGCAGCTTGTCATTCACCCGCGGGTCGGCATTCACCACCGCAGCCACGGCGTTGATGGCGTGGATGATGCGCTTGGCCATGAAGTACGATGGTGCGGCTTTGCCGCCGAAGAAGACCGTACGGGGCGTGAAGTCCGGCGCCAGACCATGGCGCAGGCGGTTGTACGCGGTGATGACGTGCAGCAGGTTGAGCATCTGGCGCTTGTATTCGTGAATACGCTTGATGTGCACATCGAACAGGTGGTCCGTGCGCAGTTCCCGCAGGAGCTTGCGCTTGATGTATCCTTGCAGGCGCTCCTTGTTTTCCAGCTTGGCTTCCCGCCAGGCCTTGCGGAAGGCCGGGTCCGCGGCCAGGGGTTCCAGCTGCGTGAGTTCTTCCAGGTTGCGGACGAACCCCGTGCCGATGTGCGAGGCAATGAGCTGCGACAGGGGCTGGTTGGCGGACCACAGCCAGCGCCGTGGGGTGATCCCGTTGGTTTTGTTGTTGATTTTTTTGGGATAGAGTCGGTGGAAGTCGTCAAAGACCCGGGTCTTGAGCAGCTCCGTGTGCAGGGCGGCCACGCCGTTGACCGAGTGGGACCCGATGATGGCCAGGTGCGCCATGCGAACGCTCTTGACCGGCCGCTCCTGGATGAGGGACACGCGCTGACGCAGCTGGTCCAGGTCCCGGTGGCAGAAGTCACCGCAATCCTCGCTGCGGGCCACACGCTCCACCTCACGCAGGAACCGGGCATTGATCTCGTAAATAATCTGCATGTGCCGCGGCAGCATCCGCTCCAGCATGCTCACGGGCCAGGTTTCCAGGGCCTCGGGCAGCAGGGTGTGGTTTGTATAGGCAAAGGTGTTGGTGCAGATGTCCCAGGCGGTGTCCCAGTCCAGCAGGTCTTCATCGAGCAGGATGCGCATGAGCTCGGCGATGGCGATGGCCGGGTGGGTGTCGTTGAGCTGGATGGATACGCTGTTGGGCAGCTCGGCCATATCCTGGTGCTTCTTGCGGAAACGGCGCAGGATGTCCTGGATGGTGGCGGTGACGAAGAAATACTGCTGCTTGAGCCGCAGTTCGCGGCCTTCCTCGATCTGATCGGAAGGGTACAGCACTTTGGAGATCTTCTCGTCAAAAATCTTTTCTTCCACCGCCCCAAGGTAGTTGCCGGTATTGAAGAAATCCAGATTGAATTCCACGTCGGACCGCGCAGACCACAGCCGCATGTTGATGACGTGGCGATTGTCCCAGCCAGGCACCAGCATGTCGCAGGGCATGGCCAGCACCGTGTCGCCGCCAACCCAGCTGTGGCGCAGGTGGCCATGCTCGTCGGTCCAGCTCTTCACCTCGCCAAAAAACCGTACAGGGAAAAGGTGCTGCCCGCGTTCGTAGGCCCAGGGGTTGCCCACGCGCATCCAGTTGTCGGCCTGCTCCACCTGCTTGCCATCTTCGATAACTTGATGAAAGATGCCGTAATCATAGCGGATGCCATAGCCGTAGCCCGGGATGCCCAACGTAGCCATGGAATCCAGAAAGCAGGAGGCCAGACGCCCCAACCCACCGTTGCCCAGGCCGGCATCCCACTCCTGCTCGGCCAGATCTTCCAGGGAAAAGCCCAGGTCTGCCATGGCCTTGCGGGCGGTTTCGTAAATGCCCAGGCAGTGGAGGTTGTTCATGAGGGACTTGCCGGGCAGGTACTCCAGGGAAAGGTAGTAGACCCGCTTGGCTTTTTCGTCGTAATAGCTCCGCTGCGTCTTGACCCAGTTGTCAATGAGCCGGTCTCGCACGGCCAGGGCCAGGGCGTTGTAGTAATTGTAGGCGCTCTTGCTGGCGTAGTCGCTGCCCAGGCTGGACACGATGTGGCGGATGACGTCCTTTTTCAGGCCCTCCACGCTGTCGTCGTCGTACAGTCCGCTGGACCAGGCGAAGGCGCGCTCTGGGTCGAAGGTGTGACGCTGCTGCTTGGGTGCTGCCATCGAGTTCTCCTTCGGAGCAGTGCCGGCAGTAATGCCGGATTTATTTGCAACCCCAGAAAGATATGTCAAACGAGGAAGTCGCTTGACCATGTGCTGATCCTCAGCCCTGCCCCAGGATGAGTCGTGCAAGGGCATATGCCAGGAGGCCGACCCCGGCCCCGCCGTACAGCACCAGTCAGGGCGAGCACCACGGCTTGCCCCTGGACAGCCGCCACAGGCCCAGCGCTGCAGCCAGGCCGGCGGCCATACCAATTACCATGGAAGCCATGAATACATCCCCCCGTCAAGTTCCCGTCATAATTGTTGGCGGCGGGCTGGCCGGCTGCGAATGCGCGCTGGTGCTGGCCGCGCTGGGCATCGCCTCCACCCTGGTGGAGATGAAGCCGCATCGCCTTTCCCCTGCCCATCATGATGTCCGGCTGGCCGAGCTGGTCTGCTCCAATTCCCTGCGGGCAGACACGCCGGACATGGCCGTGGGCCTTCTCAAGGAAGAACTGCGCGCTCTGGGCAGTCCCCTCATGGCTGTCGCAGAGGCCACCCGTGTGCCCGCCGGCAAAGCCCTTGCCGTGGACAGGGTGCTCTTTGCTGAACATACCACAGCCCGTGTCGAGGCGGAACCCTTGATTGCCCTGAAGCGGCAGGAAATTTCATCGTTAGAAGATCCCCTGCTAAACCAAGCCCTTGCGGCCGGAGGCCGGGTCATCCTGGCCACGGGCCCCCTCACGGCGGACGATCTTTCCGCAGATCTGGCCCGCTTGACCGGTGCGGAGCATCTGTTCTTTTATGATGCCATCGCCCCCATCGTGGCCATGGACAGCGTGAACATGGACGTGGCCTGGTGGGCTTCCCGCTACAATCCCGACGAGAAGGACTATTGCAACTGCCCCCTCGACGAGGCCCAGTACCACGCCTTTCTGCACGCCCTCTCCACCGCCCGGGTGGTCCCCTGCCGGGACTTCGAAGAAGAGCGGCACTTTGAAGGATGCCTGCCCATTGAAACCATGGCCGCCCGCGGCCCCCTGACCCTGGCCCATGGCCCCATGAAACCCGTGGGCCTGCCAGACCCCCGCACCGGCCAGGAGCCCTTTGCCGTGGTGCAGCTGCGGCCTGAAACCCTGGACAAATCCTCCTGCAACCTGGTGGGATTCCAGACCAAACTGGCCTACCCCGAGCAGGAGCGCGTCTTCCGCATGATTCCAGGCCTGGAGCAGGCGGAATTCCTCCGCCTGGGCAGCATGCACCGCAACACCTTCGTCAACGCACCGGCTGTGCTGGGGCCTGACTTTTCCCTGCTGGCCCGGCCGGGGGTGCATCTGGCAGGGCAGATCTCCGGCGTGGAGGGCTACGTGGAATCCATGGCCCACGGTCATTTGACGGCCCTGGCTGTGGCCGCGGCCCTCAGGGGCGCCAGCCTGCCCCCGCCGCCCGCCGAGTGCATGCTGGGCGCACTGGCCACGCACCTGGCCACACCGACCAAAGCCTTCCAACCATCCAATGTGCATTTTGGCCTCACCCCGGCCCTGGGGCGCAAGGCGCCAAAGGCCAAGCGGAAGCTGCTGTATGCCGAGCGCAGCCGCACCGCCTTCGTCACCTGGAGGGAATCTCTGGCCCGGGCAGGACTCACTTGGCCACTGGCCCCGGCGGGCTAGCCCTTACTCGTCCAGATCAGACACGTCTTCCAGAGGTGCGTTTGGTGTGGCGGCCTGCTTGAGGATGACTGCCAACAGCTGTGCCGCGACCTTGAGGTCCGGATTGAGGGCCAAGGCCCGGCCCGCAAACTCCTGGGCCTTGGGCAGGTCGCCCTTGTCGTACAGCACGCGGGCGATGTTGAAGAGCAAATGCTCATCCGTGGCAGACAAGGACAGGGCGCGGCCGTAATAAGCCAGGGCCTGGTCCAGCATGCCGCTCTTGCGCAGCTTGATGCCGAACTCGTTGAACAGATGCTTGTTTTCCTTGGCGTATGCCGCCTCAAGACGCACCAGGCGCTTGAGGACTTTCTCGGCCCTTCCGGTGTCGCCGCGGTCTAGGTAGGTCAGGCCCAGGCCATAGTTGGCGCGGATGTTAGTGTCGTCCATTTTCAGGGCGTTCTGGTACTCAAACTCCGCCGTGTAGGTCTCCCCCTGGCCCCGCAGGCGCTCGGCCCGGGCCAGGGTCTTGCGCAGGGCGCTGATGGCAGGCAAAGTTTTTTGTTTGAAGATTTCCGGCTCGGGGGTGAACTTGGCCAAAAACGCTTCCAAGGGCAGGGTTTCCGCTGGCGGAACAGGCAGATAGGCATTATTGAGGGGCTGGAAGGTGACCTCGTCCTCCCCGGTTTGTTCGGCAAAAAACAGCGATTCTGTGGTGGATTTACGTTTGGTGACGCCCGCCCCGATGGTGATGGTGCGGGTTCCCTTGTATACCCCGGCAATGCCGCCGGACGCATGCTCTTGGGTCATGGGGTCAACTCCATGAAAACGCCTGCAACACCAGGCGGCTGGAGGAGGAACGGCCGCACCCCATACACGGTGCGGACCTTGCGGACACGCTCCTGGCGCAAGCCCCGGCGCATGCCAGGGACCTGCATCTAAGGACACGGGCACTGACGGCAGGACATGGTGACCAGCACCTTGAGCCGGGACGGTTGCTCCGCCACTTGCCCCAGGCTCGACATCGCCGTGACCAGGGACAGACAAGCCGCCCGCCGCGGCGGGACCTTTTCCGCCGAGTAGGTCAGCACATGCCAGGATTCCACGGGGATACCCCTGGCCTCCAGCCCCTGGCCCAGGTAGCGGGCCACGATTTCCATAAACACCCAGCAGCAGTCACGGTCTTCCTTGGAACACAGCAAATGGGCGTTGGCCCGCACCTGGCTGAGGAGTTGCTCGGAAATGAACAGGGTGCATTCCATCCAATCCGCCCCGCGCAGGCGGAAACACAAGGACCAGCACGACCCATACCTGCCGCCCGCATCCACAGGGCACATGCATTCCGCCTTGATCAGCTGGCCCGTAAATCGCACGAAGGCCAGCTCCAGGGCGCGGGCAACCACCGGCATGATGTCGCTCTCCGGCAGGGAGGGCAGGGAATCCCACAGCACGCGCTGTTTTTCCTCCTCCAGCCAAACATATTCATGCATCACGCTGGCATACTGCTCCGGGGTAATCACGCCATTGGCCAGGAGCGCCTCGCCAACGGTGAAGGTGTGCACGGTCTGGCTGAAGAGCAGGTCATCCAGGGTGGAACGGGTGAGCAGCCCCTGCTCCACGGCCAACTCACCGATGAACTTGCAGGAATGCTTTTGCAACTCGACCAGGGACTGGACCTGTTCCGCGCTGAGGAGCCCCTTTTGGACGGCCAATTCCCCAACACGCTGGTTGCGCTGGGCAAGATAGGCATGCGCCTGCCTGAGATCCTCCTGAGAGATGAGGCCTTTTTCCAACAGATAGCGTCCGAACGCATCATGGAAAGCGTGAGGATACTCGTAGGGCAAATGTTGCATGGCAAGGTGATGCACTATGGGAATGCTAAAAATCAAGCCGCAGTTCACGTTCACGATACTGCCTTCTTTTTGCAATTTCAAGAAGGTCTCTTGCTTCGACAAAATTCTTTTTCAGCTTCAGCGCTTTCTGGCAAAACCGCTCGCAGGCTTGCAAATTGCCTTTTTCATATAATGTTCTTGCAATATTGTAGAGCAGGTGCTCATCCGTCTTGCAGAGTTTGTACGCCCGGGCATAGTGCTTGAGGGCCTGGACATAGAGTTTGTTCTTCCGAAGTTGAATCCCAAAATCATTAAACAGGTGTTTGTGTTGCTGCTGGAAAGGATTCTTGAGCTTGGCCAGCCGTTTGAACACCAGAGCGCCCTTGTCGCTATCCCCGCGTTCCAGATAGGTCAGGCCCAAGCCAAAGGTGGCGCGAATGTTCTCTTCGTCCACCCGCAGGGCGTTCTTGAATTCGAATTCGGCGCTGAAGGTTTCTCCCTTCTGAAAATGCCGCTCCCCCCGGGCAATGGTGGCGTTGAGGGCATTCATGGCCGGCAGCACCCGTTCCGCGTACAGGGCAGGTTCCGGCACATAGCTGTTGAGCAGCTCCTCGCGGCTCACGCATTCGATGGCCCCGGAGGGGATGAAATTGTCATTGAGGGGCTGGATAGAAAAACGGCCGTCCTCCATCTCCTCCACGTACACATGAATGGACTGGGCGGTGCGCTTTTTGGTGTGACCAAAGCCCACCACCCCCTTGAGGGTGGTGGTGAACACTCCTTTGATGCGGCCAGCGCTGCCGTTTTTTGGGGGGATGGCAGTCTGCCCGTCTTCCTTCCCATTTGGGACATCCATCATCAAATCCGCCATGCGCCAGGCTCCCTGCCCCCGATCATTCTTGGATTCTCCCCTGCCCTACCCAAGTTCTGGTCCGAGGTAAAGCAGACTCCCAGCACGCCGGCGGTGCCGCAACCGGATTGCGGGATTGACTTCGCGTGCACTTTTGCGGATATATGTGGCGTGTAGCATGCTGTGTTTGCAGGCAACGCCCTTTCCAGGAGCGCCGCTTCGTGATGTCCCAGGCCACCCCCATGATGCTGGAAATGGAAGCAGAACTGGCCCAGCTGCGGCGTCGCGTGGCCGAGCTGGAGCAGGCGACGGATGCCCTGCCGCGTCTGCGGGAAGAACTGGCCGAACAACGGGCCATGAACCGGGCCATGCTCAATGCCGCGGCGGAATCCGTCATGGTGCTGGACCCCCTGGGTACGGTGCTGGCTATCAACGAAGTGGGCGCCCATCGCCTGGGCCAGCCCCCCGACGTCATCCTGGGTCGCATCATTTTCGACTTTTTGGCCGAAGAACTCGTGGCCAACCGCCGCCGCTGGCTCAACGAAGCCGTGGAGACCAAAAAGCCCATCCAATTCAAGGATGGCTACCGCGGGGTCACCTACGGCCACCGCATGCACCCCTACATTGACCCCCACACCCAGGTGGTGCGGGTGGCCATTTATACCAGGGACATCACAGACAGCGAAAAAGCCATCCTGGCCCTGCGGGATTCCGAGGCCCGGTACCGCGCCATTCTAGAAGACCAGACAGAACTTATCTGCCGCTATCTGCCTGACGGCAAGCTCTCCTACGTCAACGAGGCCTACGCCAGGTTTTTCAAGAAAAACCGCCAGGATCTCATCAACAAGAACTACATCCCCCACATCCCGCGGGAAGATCTGGTCATCATCCAGCAGCACATCATGGGGCTTTCGCCGGAACACCCCGTCACCTCCTTCGAACATCGGGTCATCCTGGACGATGGCGAGATCCACTGGCAGCACTGGACGCACCGCGCCATCTATGATGCCGCCCAGCGCCTGACGGAATACCAGGCCGTAGGTCGCAACATCACCCGCCGCAAGAAGGCCCAGGAAGCGCTCATGGAGAGCGAGCGCCGCTACCGTAGCCTGTTCGAGGACTCCCCCATCTCCTTGTGGGAACAGGATTTCTCCCTCATCAAGGAACACTTCGACACCCTGGCCCGCCAGGGCGTGACGGACTTTGCCGCCTGGTTCCACGAGCACCCCGAGGATGTGGTCCATTGTCTGGAGCTGGTGGGCCTACTGGACGTGAACAACGCCACCCTGGAACTTTTTGGCGCCA
>JAIWOE010000155.1 GCA_020217165.1 Desulfovibrio sp.
CAAGGGCCCAGGCGGCCCCGCCCAGCAGGCCCGCCAGCATGGCCGCCGGGGCCAGGAGCCAGGCTGGAGCGCCAGGCAGCAGAAAAAGCGCCGTGCCCGCAGCGGCGATGCCGCCGGCAACCAGCTGGCCTTCGGCCCCTATGTTCCACAGCTGCATTTGCACGGCCCAGGCCACGGCCAGGCCCGTCAGGGTCAGGGGGGCGGCCTTGACCAGCCATTCCGCGATGTTGTTCCAGGAACCGAAGGTCCCCGTGAGCATGTGCCCCCAGGCTGCCAGGGGAGACTGGCCGCAGAACAGGAAGGTCAGGGACCCCAGACACAGGGTGGCGATCAGGGCCGCAGCCAGGGACAGGGCAATGGCCAGGCGATGCGCGGATACTGTCATGCCGCGGCTCCCGCCATGAGCAGGCCGATGCGGTGGAGCCCATCGCCTTCCTGGTGCTGCAGGGAGACGACATCCATGATCTGGCCCCGGAAGAACACGGCCACGCGGTCCGCCAGGGAGAGGGCTTCCTTGAGGTCTCCCGTCACCAGCAGGATGCCGGCTTCGGCCCTGGCCTGCAGCAGGGCGTGCCACACGGCCCGGGCAGCCCGCACGTCCAGGCCCTGGGTGGGTTGCTCCACCACCAGCACCCGGGGGTGGCGGTCCAGTTCACGCCCCAGGATGAGCTTTTGCAAGTTCCCGCCAGACAAGGAACCGGCCAGGGTTTCGGGCGCCGGGGCGGCGATCTGGTGTCGGGCAATGGCCTGGGCCGCGGCTGCTGTGGCGGCGCGCCTGTCCAATGAGCCCAGCCAGCGCAACAGGGGGGCCGGGCGGATGAATTCATGATCCCGGGTCAGCATGTAGTTCTCGGTGATGGTCATGTTCCCCACACTGCCCACATGGTGGCGATCCTCGGGAACACAGGCCATGAGGCGCCGGGGGGGCTGGAAGTCCCGGGCCGGCATGGACGTTCCGGCCACGGTCACGATGCCGGCGCTGAAGCGTTCCAGCCCGGCCAGGCAGGCGGCCAGGCGCTCCTGTCCATTGCCTGCCACACCCACGGCCGCCAGAATCTCGCCCCGGTGCAGGTGGAGGGACAGCCCGGCGAATCCGTTTCCGCAGGCCTGTTCCAGGCGCAGCACCTCTTCGCCCAGGGGCGGGCGCGGGGCGCGGGCCTCGGCCTCCACGCTCAACACCACTTCGCGGCCCACCATGAGCCGGGCCAGTTCACCGCGGTTGGTCACATCGGCGGGGGCAATGCCCGTGGCCACCAGCCGGCCGCGGCGCAATACGGAAATCTCATCGGCATGGGCCAGCACTTCTTCCAGTTTGTGGGTGATGACGATGATGGCTCGATCCTCCGCGGCCAGGGCCTTGAGGATGCCGAACAGCTGTTCGCTTTCCCCGGGAGTGAGCACGGCCGTGGGTTCGTCCAGGATGAGCAGACGGGCATCCCGGGCCAGGAGCTTGAGGATTTCCGCCCGCTGCCGTTGGCCCATGCTGAGGTCGGCCACCCGGGCCTCGGGGGGCACGTCCAGTCCGTAGCGTTGGCCCAGGGTCTGCACCAGGGTGGCTGCCTGGCGCACACACAGGTCCGGCCGGTGCAGGGCCAGGTTTTCGGCCACGGTGAAGGATGCCACGAGCATGAGCCGCTGGTAGACCATGCCCACCCCCAGGGCGATGGCCTGGGCCGGGGAGGCGAAGACGACGGGCCGCCCGTGGTGCAGGATGGTGCCGCTGTCCGGCCGGGCACGGCCCGCCAGCATGGACATGAGAGTGGACTTGCCGGCGCCGTTTTCCCCCAGCAGGGCGTGGATGCGCCCGGTGTGGATGTCCAGCGAAATGGATTGGTTGGCCAGGACAGGGCCAAAGCGTTTGCTGAGCTCGCGCACGGCGAAGCACGGTGCGGGCGGGGGCGGGGCAGTCATGCTGGGGGCGGGGCGGCGGGTGAGCGGGTCAGGGGTTGGGGACGGGCGCGGGCAGGGTGGCCAGGGCATGGATGGGCGCGGGCAGGGTCACGGCGGGCACGCCTTCCGTGGCGGCGCAGAACACCCCCAGCACCGGCGGCATGGGCTGTTCCAGCTGGCGCATGACTTCCTCCAACAAATCACACAGCCCCAGCAGGGTGCCACCACTGGAAACCACGTCATCGATGATCACCAGCCCGCGGGTGGCGGTGGCCAGCAGGCGCATGTCCCGTTCGTACATGGCCAGAAACTTGCCGCCGGAGGTGACGGATTCCACGGCCATCTGGATCACCGGGCGCACACCGGCTTCCATGTGCGGCTTGACGCGGTTGTACGCCACGGCCATCTCCTCCACGCCCAGGGCTTCGGCCGTGGTCTGGGCCAGTTGCAGGGCCTTTTCCACCACGCAGACAAAGACCACGCCCTCCAGGGTGCCCACCTTCTCCTGGATGCGCCGAGCCAAGAGCCGGCCCAGGTCCTGGTTGAGGCGGATTTGCCCCACCAGATTCAGGGAGGCGATGCGCACGCCGCCGGCGCAGCCGCAGCCGCCCACCACCACCAGGGGGAGTTCCACGGCGTAGGGCAGCCCGGGGATTTCCAGCCGATATTTGTCGCCGGTTTCACGGCTGTGCAACACGTCCATGCCAGCTCCTCATCCATACTAACTAAGAGAGAGTGTGCGCCAATGCCGGGCCAATGCCTGAGCAGGGTACGTGGTTCGGCCGGGCGACGTCAACCGCCGGAGCCGGGTCTCATGGCGCTCCCGTGGCACGGTCCAGGCGATCGGCCAGATCCTGCAGCAGGGATCGCGCCGTGACCTGCAGGGCGGCGGCGTCCTCGGGGCTGGAAGTCATGGCCGCCAGCAGCTGCAGGGCGAAGATGCAGTTGGGGGACTGGTCCGCCTCGGTGCAGGCCGCCAGGTCCCTGGCGCTGCGGGCCACGCCGGCGACAATGGCGGCTGCCGGCTGGCCAGACGCGTCGGACGCGTCGGACAAGTCGGACAGGCCGCCCCTTTCCGCCTGATGGGCCTGCCAGACCAGACGCTGCACCAGGGGTTCGGCGGTGACGTAATACCCCAGGCTAAGCAGGGCCGGGGACAGGGGTGCTGGATTGGTCGGCACGTACCGGGCCGCCAGGCCGGGAAGATCCAGGCCGGGGGGGGCATGGGCAGGGGTGTGGCTGGAGATGAGCGCGGTGGCCAGGTCGGTGAGCATGTCGTCCGGTGGCGGGGCCTCCAGGCGCAGGGTGGGAGCGGGGGCGGAACCAAAGCCGGCTCCCGGGGGGGGCGGGATGGGCCGCAGTGGAGCAGTTCTCTGCAGTGCTGTACCATTGGCATGCACCACCGTGGGGCTGGGGGCGCTGAGGGCCCAAAGCAACAGGACACAGGCGGCCGTCAGGAGCAGGGTTCCGGCGGCCAGGACGAGCAGCGGGTGCACGCGGCGCACGGCGTCGAGACTCCTGGTTGCATGATAATAATGTGTTTATCGCCTAACACCTTGCTGCCACATGGGCAAGGGGGCTCACCCCCCTTGAATCCGGAGGGGGATTGTGTCACATCTCGCGCGACGGGATATGCATTTGGCGAAGTTTCGTGCCGCATGCCTTCGGCGCATGGCCGGCACCTCAGTCTGGCGGATACACGATGATCATCAAAATCAGTGTGGCGGGATTGCAGCCGGGCATGTGCCTGGTGAACCCTGGGCTGCAGCAGCAAGATCACCCCGAGATCTGTCTCCGGGACCTGCAGGTGGAGGATGCGGCCCAGATTCAGGAATTGCGGGACCGGCACTTTACCGATGTCTTTATCGATACCGACAAAGGCCCGTACTTCCGGGAACGGCCAGAGGAGAAGGTGCGCATGGAGCGCATGTTCTCGCAGGTGTCCCAGGAAAATCCCACCGCCGTGGCCAGTGCGCCGCCCTTCGACGCCGTGGCCGCAGTCCTGCCGCGGGCGGATGCCCAGTACACGCAGCTGGTGCAGTATTGCCGCACGTTTCTGGAGCAGATCAAGCTGGCCGGGGCCATTGATCTGGAGTCCAGCGAGTCGTTTGTGCAGGATGTCATTGCCCGGGAGGGCCCCAGCGGGCACGCCATGTATCTGCTTTCCAAGCTGCGCAGCTACGATGAATACACGTACACCCACACCCTCAATGTCTCGCTGCTGGCCACCCTGTTTGGCAAGGCCCTGGGGCTCTCCCAGGACAACCTGATGGTGCTGGGCCTGGGGGGGCTGTTTCACGACATCGGCAAGATGCTGGTGCCGGAAAAGATCCTCAAGAAGCCCGGCTCCCTCACGGCCAAGGAAATGGAGGAGATGCGCCGGCACCCGGAATACGGCGCCCGCCTGCTGCGTGAACGCGGGGACGTTGCCGCTCCGGTGCTGCGTGTGGTGTTGGAGCATCACGAGCGCCACGATGGCAAGGGCTACCCCCGCGGCGTCGGCAATGGCCAGCTGGCCCATGCCTCCCAGCTCATGGCCATTGTGGACTGCTTTGACGCCCTGACCTCGGACCGTTTTTACGCCCGCGCCGTGCACCAGCACAAGGCCGTGTGCATCATCTACAATCTGCGGGGGTCCTCCTTTTCGCCTCCCATGGTGGATCGCTTCATCCGCTTTGTGGGCATTTATCCGGTGGGGTCCATTGTGGTCTTCCGCAACGGGATGAAGGCCATCGTCATCGAACAGAACGAACGCAGCCTGCTCCACCCCAAGGTCCGGGTAATCCTGGACAACCGCAACCGGTACTGCCCGCCCCGGGATGTGGATCTGGCGGAAGTCCGGCATACGGACCCCAATTTTGCCATCACCGAATGCCTGAGCAGCCGGGATTGCCGGATTCATATTGATGCGTACATGAAGGCGCCGGGCTGAGGCGTACCAGCCTTGGGCGTCCGCCGGCACCTTGTTTTTTGTTCATGTTCATGAAATGAGCGATCCGTGTATCACGGTATTCCCCAGCACCATTCTCCCCCGTGGCGTCATCCATGACCATGGCGCATGTACTGTGCTTTCTGGCCGGGATGGCCGTTGCCGGCCTTGGGGCGGGGGCCTTGGTCTTGCGCCAGCGCCGGCGGCTCCGCCAGTGCCGGCAGGAGCAGGCGCCTGCGCCGGAACACGCCTTCCGCTCCCTGCTCGAAAACAGTTCCGACGTCTTCTACCGCACCGATTCGCAGGGACGGCTGATCATGGTCAGTCCTTCGGCCCTGGAGCTGCTGGGCTTCGAATCCATGGAGGAGGTGCTGCATCGGCCCATGGATTCCTTCTGGGCCCGCCCTGAACAGCGTGCCGCCATGCTGGATGCCATTACCCGGCATGGGGCCGTGCGCGATTATGAAGTCACCCTGCGCCGCAAGCAGGGCGGCACCGTGGTGGTGGCCGTGAGCTCCTGTTTTTACCGCGATGCCCAGGGGGCCGTCCTGGGCGTGGAAGGAATATTCCGGGACATCAGCGACCGGAAAAAGGCCGAGGCCGCCCTGCTGGAGGCAGAACGCAAGTACCGGGAGCTGTTTGAACTGGCGCCGGTGGCCATCTTCCAGGCCACCCTGGAAGGGCGGTTCCTGACGGTGAATCCCGAATACGCCCGCATGGTTGGCTTTGCCTCTCCCCGGGAGATGGTGGATTGCATCGAAGATATCGCCCGCCAGCTCTATGTGGATGGCGAAGACCGGCAGCGCTATGTGACCGCCTTGCAGGAGGATGGCAAGGTGGACGGCTTCGAGGTGCTGCTTCGCCGGCGCAATGGGGAGGAATTCTGGGCCTCCATCACCACCAGGGTCCGCCGGGACGAAGCGGGTGGCGTGGACTTCATCTACGGCTTCATCGTGGACATCACCCGGCACAAGGAGGAAGCCGCCTTCCGCGCCCGCATGCACGAGGCCTTGGAGCAGCAGGTGGTGGAACGCACCAGGGAACTGGAGCTCAGCAACCGCCGTCTGCGGGAACTGGATCAGCTCAAGACCAGTTTCCTCTCCTCGGCGTCCCATGAGCTGCGCACCCCCCTTACCTCCATCCTCGGCTTCGCCAAAATCACGGCCAAGACCTTTGACCGCTACCTGCAGGGTGGTCCCGGGACCGATCCGCTCCAACGGGCCAAGGCTGAAACCATCAGATCCAACTTGGCCATCATCGCCAAGGAAGGCCTGCGGCTGGCCCGGCTGGTGAACGATCTGCTGGATGTCAACCGCATTGAGTCCGGGGCGGTGGAGTGGCGGCTGGAACCCTTGGATGTGGCAGGCTTGCTGGACGATGCCGCCCTGGCCGTGGCCGGGGACTTGGCCCAGCGGCCCCAGCTGACCCTGCGCATTGCCGCCGATCCCGGGCTCCCCCCAGTGCTGGCGGATCGCGACCGCATCCATCAAGTGTTGTTGAATTTATTGCACAACGCCATCAAGTTCACCCCCCATGGCGAGGTGCGGCTGCTGGCCCGACTGGTGCAGTCGCCTGGAGAGACCATGCCGGCGGACGCCTCGGCCCTCCCGGAATATGTAGAGTTGGTGGTGGAGGACGACGGCCCGGGCATCCCCGCCTCGGAACTGGAATTGGTGTTCGAAAAGTTCTTCCAAAGTCGCACCAGCACGCCAGACACCCTGCCGCCGGCCCACCTAACCGCGGCCAAAGGCGCCGGGCTGGGCTTGGCCATCTGCAGGCAGATCGTGGAGCACCTGGGCGGCAGCATCCGGGCAGAGTCTCCCCCCGGCATGGGCGCACGCATTATCCTGCATCTGCCAGTGCAGCGCAACGACGCCGCCTAACCGTGACTGTTCCTCCACATGCCATGTGTCCGGCAGGGGGCGCCCGCCAGCACCCCGTGCTGTTTGCTGACGCAGCTACTGCCGCACGCGGGTGGGTTCCGCGTAATTGAATCCACCGTGGGCCAACAATTGCCACACCGAGGCCCAGCCGTCCCCCCACTGCAGCCGCTGCGGTCCGAAGGCCCGGCCCTGGCGCAGCCGTTCGGTGGCGTTCTCACCCTGGCGCAGCATGCCGGCCCGTTCCAGCAGCAGGCGGGGCAGTTCCACCTGGCCGTGCTGGCCATCCAGCAAATAAGCCCGCAGGTCGTGCTGCGTTTCAAAAACCCTGGCGCTGTACAACATCATCCGTGCCGGTGCAACTAGCCGCAGCGCCGACGCAAAGACGTAATGATCCGGCAAGGCTCGGTAGATGGAGAGTTTCCATTCCGAAGCGCCGGAGTGTACGGCGTTGCGTTCCGTGATGGTGGCCACGAGCTCTCCCATAAAATCAAGCGTATTGCGGCCATTCCTCGGCAGTGAGATCCATTTTTTGATGGGCGTGCTGCCCGCGAAGGCCGTTCGCTGGGCTCGCTGCTTCATGAAGGTAGAGATGTCAAACGTCATGTCCTTACCCTCCAGGATTTCCTGGCTGCAGAAAAAATTCTGCATGCATTGCATCGATTGGCCACTGGAGCATCTTCATCTCGGTCACACCGGCTGCTGCACGACACGCTGTAAGGTTTCAGAACTCGTATTCACATCTTTTTAAATTTTTGTACAGGGGAAAAATGCCAATTTCACAATCTTTCCACATTGGAAGCGCATGGCCAAATCCGCTTGTCAAGTTTGCGTGAGTGGCAATAAAGAAGCAATGTGGACAATGCTCCTTGCCAGGCCTCTTTTGTTTTCTCTAATTATATAGTTTCATTCACCTAATCAAAAAGAGGGCAGGGGTTCCCTTTCCCTATGACACAAGATTGATGCCATGTACACTTTTTTTCGCTTTCCTGGAGTGATAAGGCCGATTTCCCTGGCGCTGCCCTGGGCACTCGTATGACGCCCACGAAATGGGGGAGAGTCAGGGCACCGTGTTTCGTGGGCAGGACACGAGGGTTGCCCCCTGAAAAATTCGCCTCGCCCCTTGCGCAAACCGCCGCCGTCCTGCATGATGTGGGCGTCTGTTTTCCGAGCAACACCCTGTTACGAATGAACCTGGAGGCCGCATCCATGAACATGTGCGATATGTTTCAAACCGCTGACTGGAAAGCCGAAAAGCACGTGCCGGCCATTGAGTGCGATGACGCCGTGGCGGCGGACGCCTTTTTCCCCGTCACCGTGAGCCTGGGCAAGGAGATTGCCCACCCCAACACCACGGAGCACCATATCCGCTGGATTCGCTGCTACTTTAAGCCCGAGGGCGACAAGTTCAGCTACGAGGTGGGCTCCTTCGAGTTCACGGCCCACGGCGAGTGCGCCAAGGGGCCCAACGAGGGCCCGGTGTACACGAACCATACCGTGACGTTCCAGATGAAGATCAAGGCCCCCGGCACCCTGGTGGCCTCGTCCTTCTGCAACATCCACGGGTTGTGGGAATCTTCCAAGGCTGTGGCCCTCAAGTAACCCCCCGGCGTTGCCGACAGACCAAAGGGGGTCCCTGCAAGGGGGCTCCCTTTTTTCATGTGAGAATGGACCTGAAGGAGTTATGGATTGTGTCAACACGAAGTCCTGGGCGAACTGACTGATCCGTGCGGGAAATTCTGGACATGACGGTTATCGCCAGCATCCCCCACACGCCGGAATACATGCGCGGCGTGGTGAACGCGCGCGGCCGCGCCGTGCCCGTGGTGGATTTGCGGCTCAAGTTCGGCCTGCCGGCGGCGGAGCGGACCCTAGTGTCACGTCCCCGAAATAAGACGATATTTTCATCATCTTATTTCGGGGAGGACCGTCCGTCAAAATTCGTGGATTTTGGCGGACTCACGGAGCCTGCGGCTCCGGGGTCGCCTTGCAGGCGGCCCTGTGTTGCGCCTCCCAAATATGGACAT
>JAIWOE010000156.1 GCA_020217165.1 Desulfovibrio sp.
CAGCCAGTCCCCCCTGTTGAACCTCTCGCGCATCATCGCCCTCACCCACCATGAACGCTGGGACGGCGCCGGCTACCCCCACTGCCTGGCCGGGGAGGACATCCCCCTGCCAGGGCGCATCGTGGGGCTGGTGGACGTCTTCGACGCCCTGACCTCGGACCGGCCGTACAAGGCGGCCTGGAGCGTCACCCGGGCGGCGGCGGCCATCCGCAAAGAGCGCGGCGCCCACTTCGACCCCACCCTGGTGGATCTGTTTCTGGATGATTTCGACGCATTCCTCGCCATTTACGAGCAACACAAGGAAGGCCCCACCGATCCAGGGACAGACCTGCTGGACGAAATCTGCCATCGGGTACATGAGGAAGAAGGATAGCGCCCGACTTCCCTGCCCTACCTCTGCCCCCCCCTGCCGGCCACGCCGGCATCGAATGTCTGCCTGACATTCCCCTCCTGGCATCAGATCGTTCAATTTGTTTTGCCGCGCCAGAGCCGCTAGTGTTGCGTCCGCAACGTATGTGCCCATAAAAATGCAACACCAGGCAGCGGGAAACAACGGAAGGTTCCATGGCGGCTGGACTCGTCGCAGGCATAGACATCGGATCCACGGCCACCAAGTGCGCGGTACTGCACGCACGGGACCTGACCATCCTGGCCACGGCCATCACTCCCACGGGCTGGAACCCTCGCGAGGCCGGCGAGACCGTGCTGGCGCAAAGCCTGGCCCAGACCAACGGCCGGCGTGAATCCCTGGGTGCGGTGGTGGTGACCGGCTACGGCCGCAAGGCCCTGCCCGGCCTGGGCAAGGCCATGACGGAAATCACCTGCCACGCCCGCGGGGCGCATTTCCTCCAGGCCCAGGCCAGACTGGTGCTGGACATCGGCGGGCAGGATTCCAAGATCATCCAGCTCGGCCCCGACGGCCAGGTGCTGGATTTCGTCATGAACGACAAATGCGCCGCCGGCACCGGCCGGTTCGTGTCCAACATGGCCGCCGCCCTGGGTATGACCCTGGAAGAAATGGCCGCCGCGGCCCTCACGGGCACACCGGTGCAGCTCTCCAGCATGTGCGCCGTGTTTGCGGAAAGCGAGCTCATCGGCAGCATTGCCCGCGGCGCCGCCCCGGCGGACCTGGCCGCGGGCATCTTCCAATCCATTGCCCGCCGCCTCAAAGCCCTGTTGGGCCGCTTTGCCCCGGGGCAACCCTGCACCTTCACCGGCGGCCTGGCCTGCAACGCGCACATTGCGGAATTGCTTTCCAGACACCTGGAGCAGCCCCTCACCCCTGCCCCCTGGCCGCAACACGCCGGGGCCGTGGGGGCGGCGCTGTTCGCTGCAACCTCCTGAATCCCCCAGCCAACCAAGGAGCAGCCATGCCATTCGCCACGGTGGAGGCCTTCAAGGCCGCAGCAGACAAGAATCCCCTGCGCATCAAGGAAGCCAAGGAGGCCGGCCGCCGCATCGCCGGCATGTACTGCCTGTACACGCCCATGGAAGTGATCATGGCCGCGGACGCCATCCCGGTCATGCTCTGCGGCACCCGGCAGGATCCCATCCCCACGGCGGAGAAAACCTTGCCCCGCACCCTCTGTCCCCTCATCAAGAGCAGCTTCGGCTTTGGGCTGGAGGAAACCTGCCCCTATTTCAACGCCGCGGATATCGTGGTGGCCGATACCACCTGCGATGGCAAAAAGAAGATGTTCGAGCAGATGGCCGCCTTCAAGCCCCTGCACCTCCTGCATTTGCCCCACAACCCCACCCTGCCCGAGGCCCTGCGCTTCTGGACCTCCGAAGTGGCCCGGCTCAAGGAACGGCTGGAGATGTTCTACGGCATCGAGATCACCGAGGCCGACCTGGAGCGCGCCATCGCCCTGGCCAACCGGGAGCGCGATGCCCTGGACGGCCTGCAACGGCTCATGGCCCTCAAGCCCGCGCCCCTTTCGGGCATGCTTATGCTGGAACTCCTTTTCAAATCTGGCTTTTTCCCGGACAAGGAAGAATCCAGCGCCCTGATGGAAGCCATGGTGGCGGAAGTCAGCGCCGCCGGCCCCGGGCAGGAGCCGGAGGGACCACGGGTGCTGCTCTCGGGCGTCCCCATGGGCATGGGATCGCACAAGGTAGTCAAATTGCTGGAAGACGCCGGCGCGCGGGTGGTGGGATTCGAAAACTGCACCGGCTACAAGCGCGTGCAGCGCGTGGCCACGGACCGGCCACCCCTGGAGGCCATTGCCGCGCGGTATCTGGCCACTCCCTGCTCGGTGATGACCCCCAACACCGCCCGGCTGGAGCTGCTGGCGGAGATGATCGACCTCTTCCAGGCCGACGCCGTGGTGGATCTGGCCTGGCATGGCTGCCACACCTACGCCATTGAACAGCACACCGTGCGCACCTTCATGCAGGAACGCGGCATGCCCTACCTGGCCCTGGAAACCGACTACTCCGAGGCCGACGCGGAACAGCTTCGCGTGCGCATCGAGGCCTTCCTGGAAATGCAGACCGTGGCCGGCTGACGCAACGCACTTGAAACACCGTGCCCGGGGGGAACCCTTTCCTGCCGAACAGATTCCCCCGGGCACGCGTGGAACGCTCTGTTGCCTCAGGCGTCCTGGGCCTTGCCCTTGATGTCCACCCATTCCCAGCTGGCGCCCAGCTTCTTGTCCTTGGGCGCCCGGTACCAGGCGATGAAATCCCGGGCCATGGCCTTGATCTGATCACGAATCTCGCGGGTCTTGGCCAGCTTCTCCTCGGGGGAGCCCTCCAGGGCGGCGGGGTCCGGGAAGGGCAGGTGCAGCCGGTGGGTCAGCCCCGGAAACACCGGGCACGCCCCGGCTGCAGCCTCGTCGCACACGGTGATCACGGCCTGGAACACCGCGCCGGACTTGAAGACCTCAAAGACGCTCTGGGGCTGTTTCTGGGACAGGTCCACCCCATCCTCGCGCATGACCTCCACCACCAGGGGGTTGATGGGCCGGGGGTCAAAGCCGGCGCTGGCGGCGGTGATCTCCCCGTCGGAGAGCAGTTCCACATAGGCCTCGGCCATCTGGCTGCGGGCGCTGTTGTGCTCGCAAATGAACAAGACGTTGGCGTTTCGCATGTCGGGTCTCCGGGCGTCGTGAAAGATGATGCCTGCAAAGGGTGTTTGCACCTCGCAACAACCGCGCCGCCGCGCCTGCAGCAGGGACAGCCGGGCGGCATCCTCCAGGGCCTGGGGGGACGCCTGGCCCAGGGTGTCCAGCCATGCCGCCAGGGGCCCCAGGGTAGGATCCTCCATCAGGGACAGGCGGTAATGCATCCACTTGCCGTCCCGCCGGCTTTCCACCACCCCGGCCTGACGCAACACGGCCAGCTGGCGGGAGGTGGAGGATTGGGGCAATCCCAGGACGGCCTGCACATCACACACGCACAGCTCCCCCGCGCGCAGCAGCAAGGCCAGGCGCAACCGGGTGGCGTCGCCCAGGGCGGCGCACGCCGCGGCGGCGCGTATGGCGAGATCATCCATGATTTTCCCTCGCAATGCATGACGATTGGATGACGGTTACGGCCTGCGGCCCACCACCCGCACGCTGGCCACCTTGCCCACAAGGCCGGCCACATCCTCTCGCGCCAGCAAGCCGCGCAGCTGGGACTCGTCGTACACCAGGCGGTCGGCCACCTGCACGTCCACCAGACCGGCATCAGTCAGGCCCTGCACATAGGCGGCTTCCGCAATGGCGCCGCCCACGCAGGCGCAATAGGCGGCCTCGTCGATACGCAGGCAGTCCGGCAGCGCCTCGGCCACGATATCCGAAATGCTGATGCGTCCGCCCGGCTTGAGCACCCGGACGATCTCCCTGAACACTGAGGGCTTGTCCGGCGAAAGGTTCACCACGCAGTTGGAGATGACCCAATCCACGCTGGCATCCGCCACAGGCAGGACCTCGATGCAGCCCTGGCGGACCTCTACGTTGGTTTTGCCCGCGGCTGCGATGTTGCGGCGGGCCATGTCCAGCATGGCCTCGGTCATGTCCACACCGATGACGCGCCCCCCAGATCCCACCAACTCCGAGGCCAGCAGCAGGTCCAGTCCTGCGCCGCTGCCCAGGTCCAGCACGGTTTGCCCCGGCTGCACCCCGGCCAGGGCCAGGGGATTGCCGCAGCCAAAGGACAGGCCGCCTACACTGCCGTAGGCCGCGGTGTGGGCGTCGTACCCTGCAAAGGCCGTGACCGAGCCGCCGCAGCACCCGCCGCGCTGGCCCCTGGCCGCCTGATCCAGGGCCTCGGCATAGGCCTTGGACACCTGGACATGAATGGGAGTGAATGCCATGCGTCCCTCCATGGTTGTGGCGGACACCATACATCCAAAAATTTGAATATGTCAATTTAAGAATATTTTCCCCTGCACCCCTTGACCTCCGCTGGCGCGGCAGTTAGGTTCATAATCAATTGGCCATTTCGCCAAACACCGCACCCGCTGGAGGCCGCCATGGCTGCACAAAAATCCCTGTCCTTCCTGGACCGTTTCCTGACCCTGTGGATCTTCCTGGCCATGGCCCTGGGGGTGGGGGCGGGATGGCTGATGCCATGGCTCAAGGATGTCATCAACTTCTTTTCCATCGGCACCACCAACATTCCTATCGCCATCGGGCTCATCCTCATGATGTACCCGCCCCTGGCCAAGGTGCGTTACGAGGAGTTGCCAAAGGTCTTCAAGAACGTGAAGGTCTTGGGGCTTTCCCTGGTGCAGAATTGGGTGGTCGGGCCTATTCTTATGTTCCTGCTGGCCATCGCCTTTCTCTCCGGCCACCACGAATACATGGTGGGGCTGATCCTCATTGGCCTGGCGCGCTGTATAGCCATGGTCATTGTCTGGAACGAGCTGGCCGAGGGGGATTGCGACTATTGCGCCGGGCTGGTGGCGTTCAACTCCGTGTTCCAGGTGCTGTTCTTCACGGCGTACGCCTGGTTCTTCATCACCGTGTTGCCGGGCGCCATTGGGTTGAAGTCGGAAGTCGTCAACATTTCCACGAGCCAGGTGGCCATGTCGGTTTTCATCTATCTGGGAATCCCGTTCATTGCCGGGGTTGTCACGCGCATCTGGGGCCTGAAAAAGAAGGGCAAGGACTGGTACGAGCAGGAATTCATTCCGCGCATCAGTCCATTCACATTGATTTTCTTGTTGTTCACCATCGTGGTCATGTTTTCCTTCAAGGGCGACAAGATCGTGGAGCTGCCCTTCGACGTGCTGCGCATCGCCATTCCCCTGTGCGTGTACTTTGTGGTCATGTTCCTGGTTTCTTTCTGGATGTCCTGGAAGGTGGGCGCGAACTACGAGCAGGCCACCACCCTGTCCTTCACCGCGGCCTCCAACAACTTCGAGCTGGCCATCGCCGTGGCCATCGCCGTCTTTGGCATCGACTCCGGCGTGGCTTTCGCCGCCGTCATCGGGCCGCTGGTGGAAGTGCCGGTGCTCATCGGTCTGGTGCACGTGGCCTTTTATATCCGCCGGAAATACTTCCCCAACGCCGTGCAGACACCAGCCGGGGTCTGCCATGTGCGCTGCGAGGCGGGGAAGTAGGAAGAAGAAGCATGCATGCGGGGGACTGGGTTCCTCCGCGCCCCCTCCAATGGGGGGAAAGGAGGAAATGGTGAAGAAGACGAGGATATTGTTTCTGTGCACCGGAAATTCCTGCCGCAGCCAGATGGCCGAGGGTTGGGCCAGGGCCTTGAAAAGCGAGGAACTCGACGTCGCGTCCGCCGGTATCGTCCGCCACGGTATGAATCCCCGGGCCGTTCAGGCCATGGCCGAGGCCGGGGTGGACATTTCCGGGCAGTCCTCCAAGACCATCGACGACCTGCCCAGCCTGGACTTCGACTGGATTATCACCCTCTGCGGCCACGCCAACGAGAGCTGCCCCATGGTCTTCGGCCCGGCGAAGCGGCTGCATGTGGGCTTTGACGACCCGCCCGCCCTAGCCGCAGGGGCTGTCACCGAAGAGGAAGCCATGGCCCCCTACCGCCGGGTTCGCGATGAAATCAAGCAGTTTATCGAGGGGTTACCGGAATCCTTGTCTGCATGAGGGCCGCCATTCACCTTTTCTGTTGACGGGAATAGGCAACGCAAGTAGGAACACCCTTGGCGATCTTGCCAAGCCATACACCGGAAGTCCGCATGCTGCAGCACCCCCTGCTCACCAAACGCGAATACGAGATGCGCGCCAGGGTCATGAAGGCCCTGGGGCATCCCACGCGCCTGTTCATGGTGGATGAGCTTTCCCGCGGTGAGCGCTGCGTGGCGGACCTCACGGAGATGGTGGGGGCAGACATGTCCACCGTCTCCAAGCATTTGACATTGCTGAAGGAAGCCGGCCTGGTGGCGGGTGAGAAGCGTGGCGTACAGGTGTTCTATCGCCTGAAGACGCCCTGCGTGGTCAAGTTTTTCGAGTGCATCGACGCCGTGCTCCACGCGCGGTAATTTTTTTCGGCGAATACTTGGCGTGTTCGCCAAGTATTTTCCCAGGGAGCATCTGCATGTTCTGGAAACACGAATGGAAGGCCCTGGCGGGCATTGTCGCCGTGTTTGTGGCCTGCTTCTACCTGCCCGTGGGTGCGCCACGATTCGACGGCGCGTTGCTGGAGGCCTTCCACCTGGTCAAATGGTACGCCCAAGAGCACGTGCTGTTGTGCCTGGTGCCGGCGTTTTTCATTGCCGGGGCCATCGGGGTGTTTGTCAGTCAGGCCTCGGTGATGAAATACTTGGGACCCACGGCCAACAAGGTCTGCGCCTACGGCGTGGCCGCCTGTTCCGGCACGGTGCTGGCCGTGTGCTCCTGCACCATTTTGCCTTTGTTTGCTGGGATATATCGCATGGGCGCGGGCCTGGGACCGGCCGCGGCGTTTTTGTATTCCGGCCCGGCCATCAACATATTGGCCATCATCCTCACGGCGCGCATCCTGGGTCCGCAGCTGGGTCTGGCCCGGGCTGTGGGGGCGGTGCTCTTCAGCGTGGTCATCGGCCTGGCCATGCACCTGCTCTACCGCAAGGAAGAGTGTACAAAGGGCGCCCAGATGGCGGCCATGCCCGTGCCCGAGACGCGGCCCCTGTGGCAGACGGCCTTGTATTTCGCCAGCATGATCGGGGTGCTGGTCTTTGCCAACTGGGGCAAGCCCGCCGAGGCAGAGGGCGTATGGGCGGCCATCCACGGGGCCAAATGGACCATCACCGCGGCCTGCGCCCTGGGATTTGCGGCCATGCTGGTGGCCTGGTTCGGGGCCAGGGCCTGGCAGGTGGTCCTGGCCGCCGCACCCTCAGTGGGGTTGGGGCTGGCCCTGCCCAGCGAGCCGCAGATTGCCTTCGTCGCTGGCGTAGTGGGGCTCTCCATCCTCACCAGCACCCGCCCGGAAGATCACGAGCTGCGGGACTGGTTCGGCCAAACCTGGGGATTCGCCAAGCAGATCATGCCCTTGCTGCTGTATGGCGTGCTCATTGCCGGACTGCTCCTGGGCCGGCCCGGGCATGAAGGCCTGATCCCTTCGGACTGGGTAGCCCACGCCGTGGGCGGCAACTCCCTGCGGGCCAACTTCATCGCCTCCTTTGCCGGCGCGTTCATGTATTTCGCCACCTTGACGGAAGTCCCCATCCTCCAGGGGCTCCTCGGCAGCGGCATGGGCCAGGGGCCAGCCCTGGCGCTCTTGCTAGCCGGGCCAGCCTTGAGTCTGCCCAACATGCTGGTAATACGCAGTGTCATGGGCACGCAAAAGACCGTGGTGTTCGTCTCGCTGGTCATTGTCATGGCCACGCTGAGTGGCCTCATCTATGGCAACCTCGTTTCCTAAGAAGGGAGAATCCATGAAACAGATCAAGGTGTTGGGCCCCGGGTGCCCCAAGTGCGAAAAACTCAAGAAGGACGTGGAAGCCGCCGCCGCTGAGTTGGGCATCCAGTACGAACTGGAAAAGGTCAGCGAGCTGCAACAGATCATGCAGTACGGCGTCATGGTCACTCCCGCGCTGGTGGTGGACGGCGAAGTCAAGGTGGTGGGCAAGGTGCCCTCAATGACCGAGCTGAAGAAGATGCTTTCCTGATAAATACGAGGGGAATCCACATGACTACGCAAGCCTCTTCCACTTGCGGCTGCGCCTGCAGCGCCGCGCCCAGACTGGTGTTTGCCTGCTCCGGCGCGGCCGACGTGGGCGCCCTGGCCGATCAGGCCGCCCGGCTCATGACCCGCGAGGGCACGGGCAAGATGTTCTGCCTGGCCGGCGTGGGCGGCCGGGTGTCCGGCATCATGAAAACCACCGAGGCCGCGGCAGAGATCGTCGCCATCGACGGCTGCCCCCTCAATTGCGTGCAAAAGACCCTGCAGGAGGCCGGCTTCACCGCCTTCAAGCACATGCAGCTGACGGAACTGGGCTTCAAAAAGGGTGAAACGCCCGTGGAAGACGCCGCCATCCGCCGCGTGGCCGATGCGGCCGCGGCGTTGTTGGGGACGCAGGCATGATCCGCCGCGCCGGCTTGTGCATGGTGTGGCTGCTGCTGACGGCGTCCCTGGCCCTGGCCGAGACGCCGCAGGTCCCTGTGCCGGGCATGGTGACCATGGTAGACCTGGGCGCCAAAAAGTGCATCCCGTGCAAGATGATGGCCCCCATTCTCGAGGCGCTGGAAAAGGAGTATGACGGCCGCGCGGCCATCGTCTTCATCGACGTCTGGGAGCACCCCAACGAGGCC
>JAIWOE010000157.1:0-7500 GCA_020217165.1 Desulfovibrio sp.
GGCCTCGGTGCGGTTGATGCCCACGTCGATGACCACCGCGCCTTCCTTGACCATGTCCGCCGTGATGAACCGGGGTTTGCCAATGGCGGCAAAGAGAAAGTCCGCCTGCCGCGTCACGGCCGGAAGATCCCTGGTGCGGGAGTGGCACACCGTGACTGTGGCATTGGCAAAGGGGCCGGACTGGCCCAGCATGAGGGAGAGGGGCCGGCCAACGATGTTGGAACGGCCCACCACCACGGCGTGCTTGCCGCTGGGAGAAAGATCATACCGCCGCAACAGCTCCATCACCCCCGCAGGGGTGCAAGGCTGGAAGCCGGCATGCCCCAGGGCCAGGTTGCCCATGTTCACGGGGTGGAACCCATCCACATCCTTGTCCGGAGCAATGCAGGCCAGGCAGGCCTTGGAGTCCAGGCCGCCGGGCAGGGGCAACTGGAGCAGGATGCCATCCACGCCGGCGTCGGCATTGAGATCGGCAATCAGGCCGTCCAGGGTGGCGGAGTCGGTATCTGCCGGCAGCCGGAGGGTGGAGGAATCGATGCCCACTTCGGCGCAGGCGCGTTCCTTGTTGCGGACGTACACGGCGGAGGCAGGGTCATCCCCCACCAGAATCACCGTCAGCTGGGGCGGGCGGGAAGCCGCGGCGCCAATGGCGAGGATCTCTTCCTTGAGTTCGGTGCGAATGGCCTGGGCCGTGGCTTTGCCGTCGATGAGAAGCATGCGCGATCCTGTGAAAAAGAGTCTTGCCGCATCGCAGGGATGGGGAACCCCGGTACCACCCCGGGGTTCCCCTCTCCGTGCGCAGATGCGTGTTAGTCGGTTTCGTCCTGGGCGTCCATCTCGTCCTCGTCCACGGCGCAGAAATGGTCTGCCATGGTGGGGCCGAAGTAGATGCCGTCGTCTTCCAGTTCTTCTTCGATGCGCAGCAGCTGGTTGTACTTGGCGACGCGGTCGGAGCGGCACAGGGAGCCGGTTTTGATCTGCCCGGCGTTCACGGCCACGGCCAGGTCGGCAATGAAGCTGTCTTCGGTTTCCCCGGAGCGGTGGGAGATGACTGTGGTGTAGGCCGCCTGCTTGGCCATCTCGATGGTGTCCAGGGTTTCGGTGACGGTGCCGATCTGGTTGAGCTTGATGAGGATGGAGTTGGCCACGCCAGTCTGGATGCCCCGGGCCAGGATGGAGGGGTTGGTGACGAAAATGTCGTCGCCCACCAGCTGGATCACGTCACCCAATTCCATGGTCAGGTGGCTCCAGCCGTCCCAGTCGCCTTCGGCCAGACCGTCTTCGATGGAGACCAGGGGGAACTCGCTGACAAACTGGCCCAGGTAGTCCACCATTTCCTGGCTGGAAAGGCTCTTGCCTTCACCTGTCAGCACGTATTTGCCATCACGGTAGAATTCGCTGGCAGCGGCGTCGATGGCCAGGGCGATATCCACGCCGGGCACGTAGCCGGCTTCCTCAATGGCCTTCATGATATACTGGAAGGCTTCGCGGTGGCTGCCCAGGTTGGGGGCAAAGCCGCCCTCATCGCCCACGGAGGTGATGTGCTTGTCCTTGGCGAGGATTTTCTTGAGGGTATGGAAGGTTTCCGCCCCCATGCGCAGGGCGTCGGCAAAGGTGTCCGCGCCCAGGGGCATGATCATGAACTCCTGAATATCCAGGGTATTGGGAGCATGCATGCCCCCGTTCATAATGTTCATGAGGGGCACGGGGAGCACCTTGGCGTTCACGCCGCCCAGGTACTGGTACAGGGGCAGGCCCACAAATTCGGCGGCGGCGCGGGCCGTGGCCATGGACACGCCCAGGATGGCGTTGGCGCCCAGGCGGGTCTTGCCTTCGGTGCCGTCCAGCTCGATGAGCAGGTTGTCCAGGGCGCTCTGACGCAGGCCGTCCACGCCCACCACGGCTTCGGCGATTTCGCCATTCACGTGGTCCACTGCCTTGGTGACGCCCTTGCCCTGATAGCGGGCCGCGTCGCCATCGCGCAGTTCCAGGGCCTCGCGGGTGCCGGTGGAGGCGCCGGAGGGCACGGCCGCCCGACCCACTTCCCCCGTCTCCAGGGTCACTTCCACTTCCACGGTGGGGTTGCCACGGGAGTCCAGGATTTCCCGGCCCCAAACGGCGACGATGGTGCTCATGCTCGTATTCTCCTTGCCTCAAACTGTTTGTCTGGCAGGTTCGTTGGTGCGTGAAAAAGATATGCGCATGCGGAGGATCAGCAGACGTCCTGGGCCAGCAGGGCCAGCCCTTCCAGGATGAGCGCCGGCCGCACCTGCTGAATGCGTGCGGCGTGCGGGGCAATGGCGCCAGCCAGGCCGCCGGCAGCCACCACCAGGGGCGCCTCCGGCAGCTCGCCCTGGACCACGGGCGTCAGCTTGTCCACAAGACCGTCTATCATGGATGCAAAGCCGAAGACCAGCCCTTGCGAGAGGGATTCTTTGGTGGAGCGGCCAGGCGCCACGGTATCGCTTTTCAAATCCAGATCGATTTGCGGCAGCTTGGCCGTCTGGGATGACAGGGCACGCGCCGAGGAGAGCACGCCCGGGCAAATGAGTCCGCCCAGATAGGCGTTTCCGCGCACACAGTCAAGGGTGGTGGCGGTGCCGAAGTCCACCACCAGGTGCGACATGGCCGGAAAAAATCGGCAGGCGGCCCAGGCGGCCATGAGCCGGTCCGCCCCCACTTCCAGGGGCCGTTGATAGCGATTTTCCATGGGGATGGGCACCTCCTGGTGCACAAACCGCACGGAAGTCTGCAAAAAAGTGGCGCATGCCTGGCGCAGGATGCCGTCAAAGGAGGGGGCCACGCTGCAGGCCAGGGCCGACGCCAGGCGCTCCCGCGACACCCCGGCCACCTGCAGCAGGCCATGCAGGGCCAGGCCAAAGGCATCCGGCGTGGTGGGACCCGTGGAGGGCAGGTGCCAGACCGTCACCGCGTCCGGCTGCGCCAATGCGGCCAGCCCCACGCTTACGGTGGTGTTGCCCACGTCAAACAGCAGTCTGTGCGTCTTCATGTTCACGGGAATACCGCACCCGTATTGCCGGCGTGTGTCGGGAGGGGCTGCAGATTGTCAGTGTGTGTCCAGATTCCTGAACAAGGAAGCAACAAGGGAGGAACACCGATCCACGGACCGGTGTTCCCCCAGGCACTCGTTTTAACGTCGCATGGCCCTAGTACGGCAACACCTTTTTGCTCTGGGTGGCGTGCAGCACCTCGGCCATGCCCAGGTAGCAGGCGCTGGCCCCGCAGATGATGCCCTCAAAGCCGGCCACCATGCCGATGAACGCGGAGCCGGTCCAGTCCCGGATGGCCAGGAGCAGGAACAGGATCACCAGGGAGCCGAAAATGAAGCGCAGCACCGGGCTCTTGCCGGCCGTGCCCAGGAACATGAAAAAGGTGAACCCTCCCCAGAGCAGCAGATACCAGCCCATGAAGCCATGGGGCGTGGGTTCGGCCAGTCCCAGCTTGGGGGCCATGATGATGAAGACCAAGGTGAGCCAGAAAAAGCCGTACGACACAAAGGCCGTGAGCCCGAAGGTGTTGCCCTTCTTGAACTCCAGGATGCCAGCGATGATTTGGGCCACGCCGCCGTAAAAGATGCCCATGGCCAGGATCATGGCCGAAATGGGGAAGAAGCCGGCATTGTGAATGTTGAGCAGGATGGTGGTCATGCCGAATCCCATGAGGCCCAGGGGGGCCGGATTCGCGGTCATGGCGTTGTCCATGGCGGTGTGGTCCTTGTCGTGGCTGAGGTGAAGGGGAGGCCGGACCAGGAGTGGCCAGGCCTCGGACCTGGGGATACGTGAGGTGCGAATGTGACGGGGGCCGTGGCGCGGCGGGGCAGCGTCGAGGGCATGGGGGCTACGCGTGCGCCGCACTGGCCAGGCGTTTGCGGCCAGCAAGGGCCTTGCCGCGGACCTGGGAGTCCGTATCGGCCTGCTCCAGGGCGGCGGCATAGTGGGCCAGGGCCTCCGGGACGCGGCCGGCCTGTTCCTCCAGTTGGGCCAGCAGCAGGTACAATTCGGCACGCGGGCCGATGCGCTCCAGGCCGTCCCGGCAAGCCTGGATGGCTTCCTCCTGCCGGTTCAGGGCCTTGAGGGCCTGGCCATAGGCCAGCCAAGCGGAAATATTGGCGCTTTTGGTGGCCACGGCTTTGGCCAGCCATGGCGCGGCCTGCTCCGCCGCCCCGGCCTCCAGAAGACGACGGCCAATCATGGTGAAGATGATGTCTTCATCCTGATGCAGGCTGGCGGCTTCATCATAATGCTGCAGGGCCTCCGCTAGGCGGCCGGCCTCCAGCAGCTTCCCGCCGCGAATCAGCAGGCGATCCATGCGCAGCTTGCGCGCCTGGATCTGGGCTTCCTGCTCGGCCTTGGCGGCGGCGTCCAGCCGCTTGAAGAAGGTGGCGCAATCCTTCAAGAACGCCTTTTCCTTGCCGCGTTCGTACAGCAGGCCCTCCAGCATATGCTCCTGGGCTTCCTCGGTGCGGCCCAGAAGCTGGGCCAGCTCGGCAATGGCCATTTGGATGGATTGCTTGTCACGTCCCACGATCTGCGGCGAATCCACAAGTTCCTTGAGCCCATGGGCCAACGCCAGCACGGCGCGAGCCACATCGTGCCGATGGAAGTAGCCTTTGGCGCGGGCCAGATTTTCCATGACCTCTTTGGCGGTGGACACGAACGCGATGCTCCATGGCATGAGGTGCGGGAGGTGCAATCCCTGTATGCTAGGCCGGAAACCCGCAGAGCGTCAAGACCGCCTGTGTAGTCTTTCTACACATCCAACAGAGGCTGGTACAGGCCGTGCAAGGATCGGGGCGGGTTCCTAGCACCTCCGGCATGCCAGGCCTTGCCGGTGATTTTCCGATACAACAGCTCGGCTTCCTCAAAATCCGGATCCAGTTGCAGGGCCCGGCAGATTTCGCCAAAGGCTTCCTTGTGCTTGCTGCGGTGGGCCAGGGCCTTGGCCATGTTATAATGCACCCGGGGATCGAAGGGAGAAAGCTCCAGGGCCACGGCGTAGGCCAACTCCGCGGCGGCCAGCTCCCCGGTCCGGCGCAGCTGCACCCCCACGGTGTTCAGGGGCAGGGGGCGGAACTCGTCATAGCTGACGGTTTCCACCAGGGTCGTGGCCACCAAATCCATGCGCTCCATGAGTTGATGAGCGCGATGCGCCTGTTGCGCGACCTCGGCAAACACCTGCAGTCGTCCGGCCATGCGATGGGCTTCCGCCATGACCATACAGACTTCGGCCTCCAGGGTGGCAACTTTTCGGCTCATGGCCCAGGCCAAGCCGGCGTCGTCCAGCCTGCCCAGCACAACGTCCTTGCATCCATTGGAAAAATACTGCAGGGCTGCCCCGCGCAGCCGCGATGCCCCGGGTGTGGCAGGCCCCGTTGCAGACCCCGAGAGGGGCAGCAGGGGGCTCCAGTTCTCCAGGCACTGGAGGGCCGCCGCGGGATCCTCCTGCCGCAGGGCCTGACGCGCCTGGGCCACAAGCGCCACCTCGCGGGCGTGGCACTGCCGCAGGGCATCCATCTGCCGCAGGACCGCGGCCATGGTCTCAGGCGTGCCCGGCCGGGCAAAGGTGGCGCAGGCGCCCAGGCTGATGGCGTCCAGTTGCTGATCCCGGGACAACTCCACCCCGGCGAAGCACAGGGGCGTGTGCCGCACCCCGGCCGTGCCCCGCAGGCGGCGCAGCAATTCCAGGCCGCTCATGTCCTCCAGCAGCGAATCCACCACGCATGCGTGCAGGGTCTCACGCACCAGCCGCCGCAAGGCTTCCTCCCCGGTGGAGATGACGGCCGGTGCGGCGGGCAGCAACTGCCGCAGGGCATCCACATCTTCGACGCCGTGCTCCGCAATGGCCGTCACCAGCAGCACCACCCGTGGCGTTTCGGGGGGCGACACGGGGTGCGATGTGGCCATATGGTCCATGCTTGCTGCAGCCGCCAGACAGACCCGTTCCTCGACCTGTCTCCACACATCCCGCCAGTCCCGCACACTGCGCAGTCGGTGCGCGGCATCCAGGGCCAGGCCTTGCTCCATCACGGCCAGCAAGGGGGGGGAAACCACAGCCTGGGCCTGGCGCAGGAGGGGCAGGAGGGGATCTTCCTCCTGTGCCCCCAGGGCACGCAGGCGGGCCGGCGCATCCGGCGGCAGCACGCCGGTCACGCAGCGCAGGGCCACGGCTGCCAGGGCGTAGCAATCCGTCCAGGGGCCCTGGGCGCGTAGGTCTTCCCGATACTGTTCTGGGGGGGCATAGCCATTGGTGACTTGCGAGCCCTGGGAGCCCTGGCCACCTGAGTGTCCAGGCGTGCCCGACATGCCGAACCGGCCGCAGGCGGCGCCGAAGTCCAGCAACACGGGCTCGCCATTCTGGCGAACATAAATATTGCCGGGCTTGATGTCCCGGTGGATAAAGTCCTGGGCGTGCAGCCGCTCCAGGCCGTCCAACAGGGGAGCCAACAGGGTGGTCACTTCATCGGAACTCAGAGTGCCCCTGCGCTTGAGCAGGTGTTTCAGGCTGTGGCCGCGCTCGTAATCCATCACCATGCAGGCCGTGTTGCCGGCCTCAAAAAAGGACAGGATCCTGACAATATTCGGATGCTTGAACCGGGCCAGGATGCGCGCCTCTTCCAGAAATGCCTCCCGCCCCGCCAAAAAAACGTCCCGAAGCTCCGGGGTGGCCGGCTGGATGGCCCCCTGGGCATCGCGGCGGGCGAAATCCTGGGGAAAATATTCCTTGATGGCCACGTCGGTGCGCAGGGTGGCATCCTGGGCCAGGTAGGTGATGCCAAAGGCCCCCTTCCCCAGCACACGCTGGACCACATACGCCCCCAGCTGCGCGCCGGCAGGCAGGGGCACGGCGCTGCCCTGGCCCGTGGCGGGCCCTCCCTGCAGGGCCGTGGATGACGATATTTCGTTCGAGGCGTGCAATGCGACGTTCCCCCATCCCAGCATTCGGGAATACTGACCTGCCAACACCGGATACTGAAATACCATGATTATTGGATTGCGCAACAGACGGGGGAATGCTGATTTCCCATGGACATATCCGGGGAAATCCCCAGCAGAGCTGGCCAGTGCGCCCATGGACAGGCAGCAACCCTTGGGCCATAGTTGCAGCTGGCCGATGCCTCCCCCCCCTACCCCCTTGCGGAGATCCTGCCATGGCCCGATTCCGACGTCATTCCCCTCCCCTGCTCACGGCTTTGCTGGTCATGTGTGTGTGGTGTTGTATCGCCGCACCGTTGGCGTTTGCCGAAGTAGGGCCGGCCCAGCGTGAGGCCTTTGCTGCGGCCTTCCGGGAGGCTGTGCGTACCGGCAACGCTGCAACGCTGGAGCCCCTGCTCATGCACGCCGGCATGAGCATTGCCGATGTCGCCTGGAATCAGCAGGCCTTGGGGCCCATGCTGGCTGCCCTGGGACGGGACCCGCGAGCCCTGCGCTTTATCTGGGGCCCCCCTGCCGCGAGCCTGGGGACCTTGCAACCGGGCGCCCG
>JAIWOE010000158.1 GCA_020217165.1 Desulfovibrio sp.
TGGATGAATTCCATGAGCTTGGCCCCGTCCAGCACGTGGCGGGTAAAGGCCAGGGCAAACAGGGGCTCAATGCCCGAGGAGCAGGCCGCCAGGATGGACAGGGTGCCCGTGGGCGCGATGGTGGTGGTGGTGGCGTTGCGGTAGGGGCCTTCCTGGACCATGGCGTAGGCTGAGGTGGCATAGGCTGGGAAGGGCCCGCGTTCTACCGCCAGCTGGGCCGAGGCGTGTTTGGATTCGTGCTGGATGAATTCCATGATCCGTTCGCCCAGGTCAAGGGCTTCGGCGGAATTGTACGGGATGCGCAACTGGAACAGCAGGTCCGCAAAGCCCATCACCCCCAGGCCGATCTTTCGGTTGCGGCGCACGGTTTCCGTAATTTTATCGAGCGGATAGCGGGAAACATCAATGACATTGTCCAGGAACCGCACGGCCAGATGCACCGTCTCCTTCAGGCGATCCCAGTCGACGCTGCCGCGAACGCCGCTGGGAGAAACATCCCCGGGCAGGTGGAAGCGGGAAAGGTTCAGCGAGCCAAGGTTGCAGGCCTCGTAAGGCAGCAGGGGCTGCTCGCCGCAGGGGTTGGTGGATTCGATCTCGCCCTGGTCCGGCGTGGGGTTGTCCCGGTTGATGCGGTCCAGAAAGATGATGCCCGGATCACCGCTGGCCCAGGCCTTGGTCACCAGCAGTTCAAAGACCTCCCTGGCCTTGAGGTGCTGCACGGCCAGGCCGGTGTGGGGCTCCACCAGGGCGTATTCGGCGTCCTGCTCCACGGCCTGCATGAAGGCTTCGGTCAGGGCCACGGAGAGGTTGAAGTTGTTCAGCTCCCCTTCCTTTTCCTTGGCGGCGATGAACTCCAGGATGTCCGGATGGTCCACGCGCAGGATGCCCATGTTCGCCCCGCGCCGGGTGCCGCCCTGCTTGATCTGCTCCGTGGCGGTGTTGAAAATCCGCAAAAAGGACAACGGCCCCGAGGCCACGCCGCCGGTGGAGCCCACGCGGCTGTTCTTGGGCCGCAGCCTGGAAAAGGAAAATCCCGTGCCCCCGCCGGATTTGTGGATCAGGGCGGCATGCTTTACGGCGTCAAAAATGTCGTCGATGGAATCGCCCACGGGGAGCACAAAGCATGCCGCCAGCTGGCCCAGGGTGGCCCCGGCGTTCATGAGGGTGGGAGAATTGGGCAGAAAATCGAACCGGGTCATCATGGTGTAAAAAGCCTCGGCCAGGGCGGTCGGGGTCCAGGGGGAGTCCGGGTAGGCCCCCTCCGCCGCGGCCACGGCCGCCGCCACCCGCCAGAAGAGTTCCCGCGGCGTTTCGATGAGCTCGCCCTGCAGGTTCTTGCGCAGGTAGCGCTTGGCCAGCACGGTCTGGGCGTTGGGGCAAAGCTGGGGCTCCGGCAGGGAGACGGGCGGAGCGCCCGGCACGACATCAGGCGTGGCGGAAGGCGTGGTCATGGGCAAAAGACCTCTTAAAAAGTCAATGAATGCTGGTGAGATGAAAGAAAAACAGGCCTGGCGGAGGCGCCGGGCCCGCATGACTCTACGTTAAAACAACCGGTTTGGCAAAGCGCCTTCAAGAGCTGCTCGTGTTGCGTTCTCAACGTAAGGGTCCACAAAAACGCAACACGCAGGGCGGCGGACGGTCCTTCCCGAAATAAGGAGGTGAACGCATCACCTCATTTCGGGGACGTCACTCGAGGAGGCCTTGCCGCGGAAGCCTCGCTGGGCCACGGCGAACATGCCCAGGGCCACGGCCACCCCGCCCAGGAACACGCCGTCCATGCCCCCCAGGGCAAAGAACCCGCCAAACAGCAGGGGGCCGATGGTCTGCCCCAGGCGCAGCAGGGTGCCGTTCATGGCCATGAAGCCGCCGCGGTTGGCCGGGGGGGCGTACTCGGCCATCAGGGCCTGGGTGCTGGGAATGTTCAGCCCCTGGGCCATGCCGTAGAGCATGATGGGCGCCACGTGCCACCACAGGGCAGGGGAGAGGAACAGCAGCAGGTTGGCCAGGGCGTAAATGAGGAAGGCCGTCTTGATGCAGGCGGTGATGCCGATGCGCGCGCTGATGCGGCCGATCTGGGTGGTGAACAACACCGTGAGCAGCGCCGCGGAAGACAGCAGCATGCCGATTTGCCAGGGTTCCGCATGCAGGTCCTGCCCCAGGTGCACGGGCACGAAGCTCAAAAACGGTCCGTAAATGAGCACAAAGGTGCAGGCCGTGACGGCAAAGACCGTCAGCACCTCGCGGACTTTGATGGCGTCCCAGGCGCTGCGGAAATAGGTTCGAACATCCATGCCCACGGGCTGCACGTGCAGTCGCAGCCTGCGCCAGGCCCACCAGGCCACGGGCAGGGCCGCCAGGGGCAGCAGGAAAGGCAGCCGCCAGTGCACCTGGGCCAGGGCGCCGCCCAGGATGGGGTAGCTGGCCACGCCGATGGAAAGCACCGACGCATTGAGCCCCAGGGCCATGATGCGTTCGCGGCCCTCGAAGGTATCGCCGATGATGGTGATGTTCAGGGCGCCCAGGGCCGAGGCCCCCACGCCCTGGAGCAGCCGCAGCAGGCACAGGGTTTCAAAGCTGTCCGCAAAGGCGCACGCCACGCCGGCGGCGCCGAACAGGGCCAGGGACGGCGCCAGCACCTGGCGGCGGCCGTAGCGATCCGCCAAAATGCCCATCACCGGCGTCAGCAGCACGCCGGGCACGGTGAACCAGGTGAGGAGCAGGCCGATGGAGGTGGCCGGCACGTCAAAGGCGGCCATGATGCGCGGAAACGCCGGCGCAATGCTGGTGACGCCCATGACCATCATGCAGGTGACGCCAAAGACAATGCGCAGGGTGGGGTCCTGCAGCAGTTGTTTGATGGTGCGGGGGACAGGGATGGCGGCGGACTCGGCGGGCATGCGGACTCCCAGGGGATGTCGCCTTACGCTGCACTGCATCCGGCGCGGATGCAGCCAGGGCGACGAGGTGCGGACAGTAGTGCAAAAGCCGCAGGGACACAAGCCAGATTAAACAGTGTTGAATTCCGGGGCAATCGCAGCCTGGAATCCGGGAAACGCCAGGGCCGTGTGGTGCAGCATGAGCCGACTCCGGCATTCCTGGACCTCTTGGCAATTCTGGCCGTCCTGGGAATCGTGTCCGTAGACCGGGTCTCCCACAATGGGATGCCCCGCCGCGGCTAGATGGGCGCGGATCTGATGCCGGGCTCCCTTGCGGATGCGGCATTCCACCAGAGTGCGCGCCTGGGCCAGGGCGCGCAGGGGCTGCACGCGGGTGATGCGCAGGGGGTCGGCGGTGGTGAATGGTTCCACGCGGGTCACGGCCCGGCGGTGTACGTCCAGGGCGCGGTCCAGCACCAGGGGGGCCTCCACCAGGCCATGCACCACGGCGTGGTAGCATTTGTCCACGGCGCCGGCGTTTTCATGGGCGCGATAGGCCGCGGCGGCAGCCGGAGAAAACGCCACCAGGACCAGACCCGAGGTCTCACGATCCAGGCGATTGCACAGCCGGGCCTCGCAGTCCGGGAAGAGCGCCGGCAGGCGGCGCTCCAGGCTGTCCTGTCCGGGGTCCCCGGCCAGGGCCGCGGTGTGCAGGCCCGAAGGCTTGGCTAGGGCGGCATACTCCGGCGTGCGGCAGACCATCTGTACCGGCAACGGCGCCTGCACCGCGGGGGGAAGGCGAAGTTCCAGGCGCTGCCCCGCGCGCACGCGCAGGCCCTTGTGGGCAGGCCGGCCGTCCAGGAGGACATGACCACGTTCCAGCAGCCGATGTGCGGCGCGCCGGCTCGGGGGCGCCGCGGGAGTTCCGGCCAGGGCGGCCAGGGCCGCCAGGGCCACGTCCAGGCGCTGGCCATCGAGGGCAGGGGGGATGATCCAGGTGGAGACGGCAGGGAACATGGGGGCTCGCAACAATACAACGGGACGCGTGGTCGCGTCCCGTTGTGCCGCAGTCGGCGGCGAGAGTCCAGTGCCGCGGCCGGCCAGGGCTGGCGGGGAGCGGTGACTCAGCTCCGCTTGCTGACGTAGTGACTGTTGGGGGTAGGCATGCCCGACGGGCGCAGGGCCCTGCCGTAGGCGGCATGCCGGGCGCCTTCCTGGCGCGAGCGTAACAGCTCTTCTTTGATGGCGGCATGCAGCCGGCGGGCTTCCGTGGTCAGCCGGCCCTGCATGGCCTGCAGTTGCAGGAGTTTTTCCTGCAGCACGTTCAGGCGCACGGGGTCAGTACGCTCGGGGGTGGTGGCAGTGGTGCTGATGGCCCAGGCCTGTTCGGTCAGGGCCATGCGCTGCGCAGCGTGGGTGTGTGCTGCATCCACATCGCCATCCCGCAGCATGGTCATTTCTTCCTCAGCCAATGCCAGAGCCTTGTCCAGCAGTGCAGTGGGCGTATTCACACGGACCCCCCTGGGGTTTTCGATGCCCATGGCGCAGCCACGGGGTTAGGCGGCGTCCACCCGGATGTCCTCGCGCAGGCTGGCGATGACGCGCTTCCACTTTTCCGTGGCGGGGTTGAACTCGTATTCCAACAGGTCGGCCAGGAGGATCCAGTCCTCGTTCTCCATGACGTCGCCCATTTCAGAGAACAGGGCGCTGATTTCCGTGGTCAGGCTTTCGAACTCGGCGTGTTCACGCATGGAGAATTCATTGCGCAGCACGCCGACCATGCTCAGGAAATCGCGGGTCACGTCCAGCAGGTCCTGCAGCATTTCCAGGGCTGCGGCATCGTCGGCGCGGCGGAACAGGTCGGCCACGCTCTTGCTGCCTTCGCTCATGAGGCGGACGACTTTGTACAGTTCGCCAGCGATGTCCGCCGCCATCTGCTGCACGGAGACGCTGACGATCTCCACGCGCTTGATGTCGCGGGTTTCGATGTCCTCAGCCTGATGCGGATAGATTTCGCTGAAGGCTTCGCCATCCACCAGCACGTCGGTGACGACGCGATTTTCCAGGGCAACGCCGGACGTCAGGTCCAGCAGCAGCTCTTCCAGGTTGGCGAAGGCGTCGAGGGGGCGGTCAATGGGACGTCCGTCTATGGTGATCATGGCATTTCTCCGTTGCATCGTGCGCGTGTACTGGGCAAACCCTGCCTGCGCAGATGCTATTCAAGGAGCATGCCAACGGGGAAGTCGTCAGGCGGGAAGGTGCCCGCGCCAGGCAGAAAGGAGGGTCCTGTAGCCATTAAGCATGCGGGCCACGGCCTGGAGATCGTCGCCGAACTCCTGCCCCGCGTTGGCAAACATGTACCCCAGCACATTGAAGTAGGCACTGCCTTCCCACGTGGCCTGCAGCCGCTCCCAACTGGCCAGGAACTTGCGTTTGAGGGGCGGCAGGGGCGCACGCATGAGGGCCTGCAACTGGCCTTCCAGCAGGATGAGCAGGGACAGGGAGGTCTGGATTTCCGCCAGCACCGCCTGGGTAATGCCTGGCGAAAGCTCGACGGGTGCAGCCGGCCGGGGCAGGGGCAGATCGTCAAGAAACCGTCGATACAGGCGCCGCTGCAGGCGAATCCAGCGGGTGCGGTCGGCCTCTTCGTGGCCGGAGAGGGAGTCCAGGGTTATGAAGCCGCCCTCGGACTCATCCACCCGACTGACCCAGGCCCGGGCGCCGGCAAAGGTGCCGGCGGTCCAGGTGCGGGTGGGCAGGAAGCGGCCAATGGCGTCGGCCAGCATGCTGCCGGTGATGACGTGTCGACACTGGTGATCCCGGGGGCAGATGGTGCCAAAGGCGCAGGGATGGCAGGGCACGTCCGGCTCCAGGCTCAGGCTTCCCGGCCGGTAGGGGCCGGTGTCCCAGGGTTGGGCGGTGGCCAGGAACACGGAGGCGATGTCCACCCCCAGCCCCGCAGCCAGGTGCATGGTGCCGGTATCGTTGGTCACCAGCAGGGTCAGGCGCGTGAGCACGGCGGCTAGCTCCTGCAGGGAGGTTTTTCCCGTGGCGACCACCACCGGGGCCGCCGCTGGCGCAAGGGACTGGAAGACCTCCACAAACCGCTGGGCCAGGGGTGCTTCGGCCTTGCTGCCCAACACCACGGGCACCAGGCCGTGGCGCTGCCACACCAGGGCAGCCATGGCGGCGAATTCCCGGATGGGCCAGCGGCGGCGCTCCTCGCTGGCGCCCAGCTGCAGGCCGATGAACCCGGCCGTAGTGGTCAACCCGGGCAGGTCAAAGAGGGGGGCCACGGCCTGCAGGGCCTCCGGGGTGGGCGGTTTGAGGCGATTTGGCCGGGGGATGTCGGGTAGACCGGCGGCTTTCCAGAAACTGTCCACCAGATTGAAGGGGCTGCACCCCCGCCGACGGGTGGAGGCCAGCAGGAACACCACCCAGGGATGGATGGTGCGGGAAAAGCCCCAGGCGTCCAGGCAAAATCCGCGCTCCGGGGCGGGTGGGGTGCGGCCCAGGCTCAGGAAGCGGGATAACAACCGCGACGGCACCGTGGCGGTGAGGTTGAGCAGGTCATCGGGTGGAAACGCGGCGTTGATTTCTTGCCGGAACCGCCACATTTCGTCCAGGGCCTGGGGCCAGCTGCGTTCCAGGACGGCCAGGGCCCTGGAGCCGGGTATCGCGGCCACGAAGTCCACGTCCCGCAGCAGGAGTGCGGCGTCTCGAAAGGTTTCCAGGCACAGGATGCCCACCTGGCGGCCCTGCAGGGCCAAGCCGCTGGCCAGGGGCTGGGTTTGCAGCAGATCGCCGAACCGGGTGCAGTTGAGGACCAGGGTGCGGGGGGGAGTGGTCATGGCTGCCGCCGTCTGGTTGAGGTGCATGCCGGCCTGCCGCAGGCATGTGGTCATCGTCCAGATTAAAAGGTGATGTGCTGCCCCGCAAGCACCCGATCGTAGGTGGCGATGGCTTCTTTGGTGTCCTCGAACAAGGCCAGACGGCCCTGATCCAACACGGCGACCTTGTTGCAGTATTCCTGGATGACGCCGTAGAAGTGCGAGACCATGATCAGGGAGCGGTCCCCCTTTTCGCCGAACAGGACGTCCTTGAATTTCTTGTTGAACCGCCGGTCACCCACGGCGGAGAGTTCATCAATGAGGTAGCAATCAAAGTCCACGGCCATGGAGATGGCGAATGCGAGCCGGGCGCGCATGCCCGAGGAATACGTGCGCACCGGCTCGTCCAGGTAGTGGCCCAGCTCGGAAAAGTCCGACACTTGCCGAAAGGCCTGGTCATAGTCCACATCATACACACGGCAGATGAAGCGCAGGTTGTCCGTCCCCGTGAGGTTGCCCACGAATCCCCCCTGGAGGGCCAGGGGCCAGGAGACGGTCATGCCACGGACTATCTCCCCTGAGGTGGGCAGCTCGGCGCCGCTGATGATGCGGATCAAGGTGGACTTGCCCGCGCCATTGCAGCCCAGGATGCCCAGCTTGTCACCTTTCTGGATGGAAAAGCAGATGTCCTTGAGGATATCCCGAGGACCGCGCCGGGTAAGGTAGGTTTTCCAGATATGTTTAATCTCTACCATACGCGGCCTCAGACTTCATGTACTTGAGAACCATGCACAGGGTGAAGTATGTGAGAATAATGTTGGCCTTGATAACATACCACACATCGTAATGGGTGGGGATGAAATCATTGAAGAATCCGTCGCGCATCATCTCCGTGGCGTGCACCATGGGAAAAAGCAGGGCGTAGGGGCGATACTCCACGGGAAGCCACTCCACCATGAACAATCCGCCAGTGATGACAATATGCAGGGCGTTGATTACCATGCCCAGTTTTGTCCCCATGGAATACAGGGCACCCATGGCGCTGGTCAGCAGACACAGGTTGATGCCGTACCATTGCACCAGAAACCAGGAGCCGACCACCAGGGAGAACTCCTCCGGGAACGAGAAGAGGTTAAGAAACAACGCCAGGCAAAACAGGGACATGAAGCTGACTGTGACGCTGGCAGCCTGGATGAGGCTGCGCGCAATGAGCACATCCAGCACCCTGACGTTACGGTGGTAAAATAGCGGCAGGTTTGAGCTGATGAGGCCCATGGACCGAAAAATCTGAAAACGGCAGGCCCACATGATTCCGTAGCCGGAGAGAGCGAAGGCGGCGACGGAAAATTGTGCGTGTTCCAGCCGGCCTCGGTAGATGAACAGCAGGCTGAGCACGAGCATGAAAATGGTGGGTTCCAGCAGCATGAACAGAAACCCGCTGCCCGTCCTGCCGGAAAGGCTGATGAATTCGCGCCGCAGCAACGCGCCCACCACGCGTCGCTGCACGGCCAGGGCCGCCCGGAGCGAGGGCTCTTGCGATGGCTGGCGCATCAGTTTTCGTGCTCCAGGATGCCAAGCAGCAGAATGCGGGCCACGCCATACACCAGGATCAGCACACCCAATGCAGTCAGAATATTGGCAATTCTTTTCGGATAGATGGCCGAGTCCGGCAGGTTGGCACTGACGATGCGCTCCAGATACAGCTGCTGCCGCTGGGCCTCGGCGCGGGCCTGCTCCAGAGCAGTCATGGCGGAGCTCAACCGCTCCGCGGAAAACCGTCGGTCAAGCTCCAACCGTTCATATTCGATGACTTTTTGGGTGATGGAATCGGCACTGCCCGTCACTTTGGAC
>JAIWOE010000159.1 GCA_020217165.1 Desulfovibrio sp.
CTTGAGGCGAGTCAACCGGGGTTCCCGGGGCAGCACCACTTTCTCAAAACTATTAAAGAGCACCACAGCGTCAGTGAAAATGACGTCTTTACGCGCGCAGGTGGTGCTTGTCAAGGCCGGATTGCATCCGTCGGGCAATTTGCACTGGGCTTCGTCCCAGGCCGCATAGGCCCGCGCCGTGGACACCGCAATGTCCGGACAGCAAAGCACCAGGATAAATTGGGAAAGATCGACCTCCACAGGGGTCAGCACCTCGCCGATACCCCGCGCCAGACAGGGGCGGTGGTGCTGCAGAAAAAATGGCACGTCTGCCCCCAGGGTGGCGGCCACGGCCGCAAGGTGCGGCGCGGACAGGGCCCTGGGGCCGGCATGGGCATTGAGCACCTGCAGCATGGCGGCGGCGTCGGCGCTGCCACCCCCCAGGCCCGCCCCCACGGGGACGCATTTTTCAAGGTGCACGGCCACGTCCAACGTCACTTCCGCCGCGCGGGCAAAGGCTGCATATGCCTTGGCCACCAGATTTTCCGGCCCGGCCAGGTCCGGCGCCGAGCAGGTGAACTGCAGGCCGCTGCCGGGGGCTGCCGGCACGACGTGCAGGACGTCCGTGGGCTCGGCCAGGGGCCAGAACAGGGTGGCGAGCTCATGGTAGCCGTCGGCACGGCGGCAGAGAATCTCCAGGGAGAGATTCACTTTGCAGCCCGGCCTGACCGCGAAGCTGGGGGAGGGCGTCTGGATGTTCACTTGGAGGGTGGCAGGACGGACAGAGTTTCCAGCACGATGGAATCGTTGGTGAACACGCACAGTTCCGCGGCGATGCGCATGGCCTCCAGGGCGGTTTTGTCGCAGGGCAGGTGGGCATGGCGGGACAGAGCCCGGGCTGCGGCCAGGGCATAGGGCGCTCCGGAGCCGATGGCGGCGATGCCGTCGTCGGGTTCGATGACGTCCCCGGTGCCGGAGAGCAGCAGGATGGAGGAGGCGTCCGCCACCAGCAGCATGGCTTCCAGGCGACGCAGGTACTTGTCCTTGCGCCAGTCCTTGGCCAGCTCCACACTGGCGCGGACGATTTGCCCGGAAAACTCCTCCAGCTTGGCCTCAAAGCGTTCAAACAGGGTGAAGGCGTCGGCCGTGGCGCCGGCGAAGCCGGCCAGCACCCGATCCTTGTAGAGCCGCCGCACCTTGCGGGCGGTGTGCTTGATGGCGATGCTCTGGCCCAGGGTCACCTGGCCGTCGCCGGCCATGGCCACACCGGTGGTGTCCTTGACGGCCAGCACCGTGGTGCCTCGGAGATATGGAAAGGAGGAAGCGGTGGTGTTCATGGGGAAGGCGCTCCAAACAGCCGCACGGCCGCGCGGGTCCAGGTCTGCAGGGCGGAATCAGCATACAGCCACATGGCCGCTTCGTCCACACCGGGAGCCTGCTGCAGGCCCTCGGCCAGGGCGGCCAGGGCCACGGCGGCGGCCTGGTCCACGGGGTAGCCGTAGACGCCGCAGCTCACGGCCGGAAAGGCCACGGTGCGGGCGCCGCGTTCCCGGGCCAGGCGCAGGCTTTCCAGGTAGCACGAGCGCAGGGCTGCGGCCTCGCCGTGTTCTCCGCCCCGCCAGATGGGGCCCACGGTGTGGATAATCCACGCCGCCGGCAGGGCAAAGCCGGGGGTGATGACCGCCTCGCCCGCATGCAGGGGGCCGCGCTGGTGGATGATGTCCTGACAGGCCTGCTGCAGAGGACGCCAACCGGCGGCGTCATGGATGGCGCCGTCCACGCCGCCACCGCCGGCCAGGCCAGCATTGGCCGCATTGACGATGGCGTCCACGGGCGCGGTGGTGATGTCTCCCTGGCGCAGGCACAGCCGGGTGGGGCCGGGGAAGTTCCAGCAGGCAGCCATGGCGGTATCCGTTAGGAGTTGGTCCAGAGGTACAGGCCGGTGGCTTCGTCCAGGCCGCGCACCAGGGGCTTGCCCTCCAGCCGGAGGATGCAGGCTTCTGCGGCGAAGATGGGGCATCCGGCCATGGCGTGGCCGCCCAGGCAGCTGCCGTCGTGGCGGCTCAAGGTCAGGTGCAGGTGGATGAAGGGTTCCCCATCCTTGAGGGAGACATTGCCCGCGCCCATGAGGATTTCCACGTGTTCGTCCACGGCGTGGCTGATGTAGCGTTGCTCATGCTGCAGGTAGAAGCCCAGCATGGCCTTTTCCAGGGCGCCGATGACCTGCACCGAGCCGCGGGTGACATGGTGTTCCTTGCAGACGGCGGTCAATGCGTCCAGCAGATCGGCGCCCTTGGGCAGCCGTTTCAACAGATGCGACATGGATGATTCCTGTGACGGATGATGGGTTATGGGCAACGCTGGCTCAGAACAGGGAGGGCCGGAGCAGCTCTTTGCGCTCCTTCTGCTTTTGCTTGAATCGTTCCAGCTCGCGCTTTTGCTCGGGGCTGCGGGCCAGTTCCTCGGCCTTCTTGGCATGGAAATCCGTCCGCTTGTCATTTTGCAGAAAAAAGGCTGCCCAGGCAAGGTGCATGTGGGCGTCGAAGTAGCGGCCGGCCTGGCCCAGGGCCCGGCCGTAGGCCTCGTGCACCTCCGGGTCCTCGGGCAACTGCTGCAGGATGCGTTTGAAGGATTCCATGGCCTGTTCGATGCGCCCGGTATCGCCCATGATGCGTCCCAGGAAGAAGTGGGCCATGAGGTCATTGCGGTTTTTGGCCAGGGCGCGCTGGAACAGGGAGGCTGCGGCCTGGAAATCGCCCTGCTGGAATTTGAGGCGCCCGTATTCGCGCAGGAACAGGGGATCGTCCCCGCTGCAGCGCAGGCCGTCCAGGAAGGCCGCCTCGGCATCGTTGAAGCGGTTCATCCGGGTGAAGACGATGCCGCGGCCCAGGGTGTCCAGGCAAGGCTCCGGGGATTCCTGCCGCTGGAAATAGGTGATGGCGACCTTGGGGTCGGTGTACCGGGCCCGGGTGAGGGTCTGGATGCGGCGGAAGCGGGTATTGTCATCCTTGCGATTGCGGATGTTGGCCGGCAGGCGTTCGATGTTCTGGGACACGTACCCGATGCGCTCCGAAAGGCCGGGATGGGTGGAAAGATAGGTGGGGATGGCATTGCCTGTGCCACCAAGCCACTGGTTTTTCTGTAACTTCTCAAAAGCTTTGTGCAGGCCCTGGGGCGGATAGCCGGCATTGATGAGGTAGCCCAGGCCCACCTGGTCCGCCTCCTGTTCATTATCTCGGCTGTAGGAGAGCAGGGCTGCCTGCTGGGCGGCGGCCGAGCCCACCACCAGCCCCTGCCCCTGCCTGCCGCCGATGAACACACCGGCCAGGATGCCCAGGAGGGTGAGCAGGGAGGTGGCGCCCATGGCTTCGATGCGCCGGGCGATGTGCCGCTGGGACACATGAGCCAGTTCATGGGCCATGACGCCGGCCACTTCGGACTCGTTTTCCATGTTCAGGAGCAGGCCGGAATAGACGAAGATATACCCTGCCGGCGCGGCGAAGGCGTTCAGGGCACTGTGGTTGATGACGCCGTGGGTAATCTCAAAGGGCTGGGGGGGCATAGCGGCCTTGAGTCTGTCGATCATGTCCCCAACATAGCCTGTGATTTCAGGGTCTTCTATGAGTGGCAACCGCGAGCGCACCAGGACGTTGAACTTGTCCCCCAGCTCCTTTTCATCCTTGATGCCGAACTCCCCCAGGCCCAGGAAGGCCTCGGCCTGGGGCGTGCCAACGCTCCAGCCGGGTCCCTGGCCGGGCCCCCAGGCCAGGGTGCAGATGAGCACGGCCAGCAGGCAGGTGAAGAGCAGGGTGCGAAGGATGTTCATGGACGGCTCGGCGGCGGGTGGTTGGGGTTAGCGCACGTCCCAGGCCGGGCCCTGGGGCGTATCCCGCACCTCTACGCCCATGAGGGTCAGTTCCTGGCGTACGGCGTCCGCCGCGGCGAAGTCCTTGGCTTTTTTGGCTTCCTGACGCTGCTGCAGCAAGGCCTCCACCCGGGCAGGATCAATGCCCGCCCGCCGGCCCCGCACGTCACGCATCTGCTGCAGGAAGCCAGACGACGGCTGCAGGAAAACCCCGAGGATGTCGCCCCAGGCGGCCAGGGCGTCCTGGGCTTCCTCAAAAAAGGCCTTGCCCTGTTCGCTCTTGCGCAGGGCTTTGTCCTCCAGCACGCGGTTTACCAGCCGCACCAGCCCGAAGACATGCCCCAGGGCCGCGGCGGTGTTCATGTCGTCAGCCATGGCTTCGTCGAAGAGGGCCTTGATGTCCGCAAATTCCCGCAGGACGTCATCGGGAAGGGGGGTCTTGTTCCATTTCTGATTGGCCAGGGCTTCTTCCATGGCTTGCTTTGCAGTGTAGATGCGGATGAGGTTCTTTTCCGCCTCTTCCATGGCCTGGGTGGTAAAATCGATGGGGCTGCGGTAATGCTTGGTGATGAGGAAGAACCGCAGGGTCTCGGGCAGGTACTGGGCGATGATGTCCCGGATGGTCTTGAAATTGCCCAGGGATTTGGACATCTTCTCCGAATCGATCTGCACAAAGCCGTTGTGCATCCAGAACCGGGCCAGGGCCTGGCCGCGGGAGGCGCCGGTCTGGGCCATTTCGTTTTCATGATGCGGGAAGATGAGGTCCTGCCCACCGCCATGGATGTCCAGGGGCAGGGTGAAATACTTCTCGCTCATGGCGGAGCATTCGGTGTGCCAGCCGGGCCGGCCGGGGCCCCAGGGGCTGGGCCAGGATGGTTCGCCGGGCTTGGCGGCCTTCCAGAGGGCGAAGTCCAGGGGGTCTTCCTTTTCCTCCCCCGGGGCCACGCGGGCGCCGGCTTCCAATTCCTCGATGTTGCGTCCGGAGAGCTCACCATAGGCCTGGTAGGCGCGCACGCGGAAGTACACATCGCCGCTGGGGGTGGCATACGCCGCACCCTTGGCGATGAGGTCCTGGCAGAGCTGGATCATCTCGTCGATGTGCTCCGTGGCCTTGGGTTCCAGGGTGGCGCGGCGTACGTTCAGGGCGTCCATGTCTTCATAGAAGGCCTGAATGTAGCGTTGAGCCAGGGCGTTGGGGTCCTCGCCCAGTTCGTTGGCGCGGTTGATGATCTTGTCGTCCACGTCGGTGAAATTGCGGGCGAAGATCACCTCCAGCCCCTGGGCGGCCAGGGCGCGCACGAGCACGTCGAAAACCACGGCAGAGCGGGCATGGCCCACATGGCAGAGGTCGTAGGCGGTGATGCCGCAGACGTAGAGCCGGACCTTCCCAGGTTCGGCGGGGACAAAGGGCTCCTTGCTGCGGGTGAGGGTGTTGTACAGGCGCATGAGATATTCTTGTATTCCTTTAAGAGGTTGGGCAGATGTCTTGCAGGGCGGCCACCAGCTCCTGGCGCACGCGGGGGGCTTGATCGTTGGGAACCTGGCAGGTGCCCACGGCCTTGTGCCCCCCGCCGCCGTATTTGAGCATCAGGCTGCCCACGTCCTTGTTGCAGGTGCGGTTGAGAATGGAGTAGCCCACGGAGAACACGGTATTCTGCTGCTTGAGTCCCCAGATGATCTGGATGGAGACGTTGGCCGTGGGAAACAGGCTGTACAGCATGAAGCGGTTGCCCACGTATATCTCGTCCTGTGAGCGTAGGTCCAGCACCAGCACGTTGCCTTCCTGCACGGTGTGGTCCAGGAGCATCTGCTTGAACTTTTCCGCATGGGCAACGTAGCGGTCCACGCGTTCCTTGACGTCGGGGTCCTGCAGGATTTCCTCCACCGGCATGTGCCGGCACAGCTCGATGAGCTTTTCCATGAGGGCGTAATTGGAGATGGTATAGTCCCGGTAGCGGCCAAGGCCGGTGCGGGGGTCCATCAAAAAGCCCAGGAGCACCCAGCCGGAAGGGGTGAGAATATCTTCCCGGGTGAGCTGGCCGGAGTCCACGCGGTCCACCTGGGTCAGCATTTCATCCAAAGAGGGAGGGAAGGTGGCGTGGCCGCCGTAGTATTCCCAGATGACCCGGGCGCAGCTGGGCAGGGGCATGGAGCGTCCCTGGAAGCTGGCGCCGTCGGGCAGGCGTTCGTGCTCGCTGGTGTGGTGGTCAAACCACATGCCTGCGGCCGGATGGTAGGGGACATTGGCAAGGATGTCGTCCTTGGTGATGTCCACCTTGCCGTCTTGCACGTCCTTGGGGTGGACGAATTTCCAGCTGTCCATCACGCCGGCTTCCTTGAGCAGCACGGCGCAGATGAGGCCATCAAAGTCGGAACGGGTCAGCAGCCGCATGGGCTCCTCCACGGGGTGGTTCTGGCATGGGCGGCGCGCCCTGGGGCGCTGGGGTCCACGGAACGTTTATGGTAGAGGTTTTTGCGTCGGATGTGAACCGTCTTTTTCCGCGCCACCGGGCCTGGCTGTGCCCTGGCGGTGCACGGCCAGGCAACGCAGCTCCCGCAGCTTGCGGCCGGATTCCGGCCCCTGGTTGCGCAAGGCCGGCGGCAGTTGCACGGCCTGCATGCGGCGCATGTCTTCCCGCACGCGGGCCATCACCTCTGCATAGCTGTTCCCCAGGCCCACCTGGGCGCGGTCGGCCTGGGCCAGCAGGAGCATGGGCTCCAGCAGGCCCAGGGGCTGCAGGGCGGCCAGGAGATCCACGCGGGTGCCGGGCCGCAACTGGGTATAACCGCCGAGCTTCATGTGGTGCAGGGAGGCGGCTTCCGCCGCCTTGATGTGACGGGTGGAAAGCCGCAGCCGCTCGGCCATCGCCCGGGCCAGGGGGGCGCCGTGCAGCTCATGGCCATGATGCCGGGGCAGGCGAAGCACCGGGGAGACGCATTTGCCCAGGTCGTGGCACAGGGCCAGCCACACGGCCAGGCCGTCTCCACCGGCGGTCTGCACGTCGTTCATGACATGGATGGTGTGTCTGAGGACGCTGTTGGCGCCGTGATAGGCGGCGGGACCGGCCGGAATAGTGGCGGCACGATCCAGGGGCGTCAGCCAGGGGGCCAGGCAGTTGCCCAGGTCCAGCACCTCCAGAAACCGCCCGGGCCGCGGGGCCGCCAGGGCCTTGACGACTTCCGCGCCCACGCGCTCGGCGTCCAGGGAGTCCAACAGCCCCTTGCGGGATACTTCCTGCATGGCGGCCATGGCCGAGAAGTGCAGGCGGAATTCCGGCAGCTGGGCGGCAAAGCGGGCTAGGCGGAACACGCGCAGGGGATCGTCCAGAAAGGCCGTGGCCGAGGCCGGCCGTAGCCAGCCGTGGCGCAGGTCGTGGGCGGCCAGGGGATGCATGTGCAGGCGGCCGGTCTCCTGGCCATGCACGCACAGGGCGAGGGCGTTGATGGTCAGGTCGCGGGCGGCGAGGTCGGCCTGGATGTCCTTTCCACGACCAGGAGCGTATTCCCGACCATGGTGCAGGAAAATGGGGAAGCACTTGCCCACGCGCTTGGCCTCGGGCAACAAGGCCGTGAGGGCGGCTTCGTCCCCAAACCAGGTGAAGTCGCGGTCGTGCTCCGGGAGTCCCAGGAGCATGTTGCGCAGGGCGCCGCCCACCAGATACATTTGCACGATGTTGCCAACAGGGAAGGATGGATGTTGATGCACGAGCATTGCCACGGGACGCACGGCGGCGCAAGGCCTTCGGTCTGGTGTTGGGCGGAGGGCAGGCAGGGGCTGGCCGAGCCCATGACCCCTGCCGCGGCTGCCGGCTGGGGGCGTTGGGGGGAGGATGTGGCCGCCCTGGGGCCATGGGCCGAGGCGCCGTATCCCTGGGACGGCGCCCGCCGCGGGCCGGTCTCCCCCGGGGATGCCACCCTGCCGCCGGTGGTGCTGGTGGGGCCGTGCTCCTCTGCACTGGACGTGGCCTGGCGGCTGTTCTCCACCTGGGACGCGCCGGAGTATTCCAGTATTCTGGCCGTGACACAATGGGCGGGCCGGGGTCAGGTGCGCCGGCCGTGGAGTTCGCCGCCGGAGAATCTGCATGTGGTCATCCGCTGGCCGACCACTGGCGTGCTGGGCGGCCCCCTGGCCTTTTTGTCGGCCGGGCTGGCCGTGGCCGAGACCCTGGGGCAGCTGGGCGTCAACGTGCAGCTCAAATGGCCGAACGATGTTCTGTGGGAGGGGAGAAAGATCGCCGGATTGCTGGTGGAAGAGCGAGGCGGGGCAATGGTTGTGGGAATGGGGGTGAACGTGGGCTGGGCCCCCTCGCCGAAGGATCTTCGCGACGGTTTTGCCGTGGAAGCGGCCTCCCTGGGCTGGAACTCCGGCCCCCTGCGCTTCTGGCTGGCCTGTCTGCCGCGCTATGTTTCCATCTGCAATACCCTGAATTTGCTTGATCCAGACGAACTGTGCCAGGTGGCGGAGGGCCGACTGGCCTGGCGGGGGCAGGCCGTGGCCCTGCAGGACGCCCAGGCCGTAGATGGCAGGGTTTTTGACAAACTGGTTGCAACTGTTGTAGGCGTGGGGGTTGACGGCAGTCTCCAGGGGCTTGTGGATGGTCGTGTCATCTCGTTCAGCGCAGCTGCCGTTCGCCCTCTTTCCACTTCTACATTCCGGTTGGATCGCT
>JAIWOE010000160.1 GCA_020217165.1 Desulfovibrio sp.
TCTCCCAGCCCGGCGCCTTTGTCTTGGTGGGCATGGCGGCATTCTTTGCGGGGGTGGCCAAGTCCCCCATCGGGCCCATCCTGATGGTCTGCGAGCTCACCCAGGGCTACGGCCTGCTGGCGCCCCTCATGCTCTCCTCGGCCCTGTGCCTGGTGTTCAACCGCAAGGTGCATCTGTACGAGAACCAGGTGGCCAACAAGTTCGAGTCCCCGGCCCATCGCACCGACGCCACCATCAACATCCTGGAGCAGCTGCGGGTGGAGGACCACTTTGCCCCCGGCCCGGTGGTGGTGCTGGAGGAGCACGTCACCCTCAAGGGATTGACGGACATCATCAGCCATACCAACCAGTTCTGCTTTCCCGTGCGCAACGAGGCCGGCGGCATCAAGGGCCTGTTGAGCATGGACGACGTACGCCGCGTACTCTTTGAGGATTCCCTCTTCGACCTGGTGCTGGTGCGCGATCTGCCCACGCGGCCCGTGCCGATCCTGACCCCCGAGGACGACCTGTACACCGCCCTGCTGGCCTTCGTGGGCCACAACGTGAGCCAGATTCCCGTGGTGCCGGCCGGCAACGGCGGGGCCATCCTGGGGCTCATCAACCGCGAGGACGTCTTTGCCGCCTACAACCAGGCCATCCGGAAGGTGCGCGAAGAGGGGTGATTTCCCTTCAGCAGCCGATGGCGTCCGGGCCGTGGACCACGGCGGCCACCATCTCCAGGGCGCGGATGGGATCTGGATGCTGGAAGATGTTCCGGCCCACGCAGGCGCCCATGACGCCGCACTCCAGGGCCACGTTCAACTCCACCAGAAACTGTTCGAAATCCTGTCGCGCCGGGCCGCCGGCCACCAGCACCGGCGCCGGGCAGGCCTCCACGGCGTCGGCAAAGGAGCGCGGGTCCAGGGGCAGGGGGGTGCAGACGATGTCCGCGCCCAGCTCTCCACCCACACGGATGGCGTGGCCGATGAGGCTGGGATCGCGCTCGTTCACGATCTGCCCGCCGCGGGGGTAGATGACGGCCATGACCGGCAGCCCCAGCTGGTGGGCGTCCTCGCAGGCCGAGCCGAAGTCGGCCAGCATGCGGTCTTCCAGATCGTTGCCGATATTCAGGTGCACGCACACGGCGTCCGCCCCCACCCGCAGGGCCTCGGCCGCGCTGCAGACCAGGCTTTTCATGTACGTGGGCAGGCCGTGCTTGGTGCCGGCGGAAAGCTGCACCACCACCTGCACGTCCGGAGCCAGCTTGGTGGCATAGGCCCGGGCCATGCCGCGGTTGAGCACCACGCCCTGCACCGGCCGGGTGCCGATTTCCTCCAGGAGCCGGGTCATGTGCATGAGCCCGGGCAGCATGCCATCGCTGGCGCCGTGGTCCAGGGTGAGCACGAACGCCCGCCTGCTGGGGGCGGTGAAGAATCGTTTGAGCCTGCGCATCACGCCGATCATGAAGCCTATCCTTGCATAAGATGAACAATGCGGAACCTGAATACAGACTACCGTCCGGTCCACAGGGCCCTGGCCCCCTTGGCATGCAGCCACCCCAGGGCCAGATCCTCGTACCACAGGGGGATGGCGCGTGTCTTGCCCTGGCCCGGCACATCCGCGGGCATTGCCAGACTCCGGCCCTCGAAGAGGCCGGCCAGGTCGGCCAGGGAGGCGGCCTGCAGGTGGGGGGTCGTTCCCCTCTGCCCTGCGCCCGGGGAGCTGCCTGGGGAGCTGCCCGGGCAGCGGGACCGGCGGGGGATCAGGCTCCAGGCGCGAGGATGCATCGTCAGTCCCTTGGGGGTCAAGCGGCCCACCGGCACCCCCTGCCAGCGCAGGACCGCCGGCAGCCGGGTAAGGGCCAGGCGGGGCAGAAAGTGGCAGCTGCCGGAAAAATCATACACCTCGCCGTCCCAGGCGTCGGGGTCAGCGCCAGCGGCCTGCAGGATGGCGCGATCCACGGGCATGCCCGGCGGGGGCGCCGGACAATGTGGCGCCGACGGCGCATCCCCCGGCTTGGTGAAGCAGGCCAGGAAGAAGCCCTGGGCGCGGCTCTCCTCCCCGTCCACCAGCAGACAATCCCGCGGTCCGAAGGGAGGTTCGGGTGTCTTGAACACAAATCCCGGCGGTGGTTCCACGGGGGCCAGGATCAGGGGCAGGTGCTCCAGGGCCCAGGCCACCTGGTGTTCGTTCTCCTCCACATTGGTGGTGCAGGTGGAATAGACCAGCCGGCCGCCGGGGACCAGCAGCCGGGCAGCCTCCCGCAGCAGCAGGCGTTGCAGCCCCACCAGGGGGGCTACCTTGTCGCCCTTCCACAGGGCTGCCACCTTGGGATGCTTCTCCACGGTGCCCCAGCCGCTGCAGGGCGGGTCGCACTGGATATGGGTGAAGCTTCCCTCGGGCAAGGGCAGGGACTGGCCCTCGTGTCGGCACGTGACCACGTTGAGGCGCTGGGTTTCCAGCAGGGTGCGACGCAGGGTGGCCAGGCGTTCCGGATTGGGCTCGTTGGCCACCACGCAGCCGGCCGGCCCCACCAGATGGGAGAGCAGGCCGGTTTTGGAGCCGGGGCTGGAGCACATGTCCAGCACCATGGCCCCCGGGGGCGGATTGAGCACCACCGGCGGCAGCATGGAGGAGGCGTCCTGAATGTAAATTCTTCCAAAGCGCGCGGCCAGGGTACGGCCCAGGGGAATGGGCTCGGCCAGGGCGCGGGCAGCGATGGGATGCAGGGGCAGGGAGTCCCAGGCCAGCCCTTCGGCAGCCAGCAGGGACGCCACGGCCGGGTGGTCCTCCTGCGGACCCACCAGGCGGAAGGTGCGGCCGGGGGTGGTCGATTCGGGAGATGCATGGTGTTTCATGGTTCCCCGTGCCATGACCGGCGGCCGCCTTCTTGTCAATTCTTCACATTTCAAACAGCCATCCTTGCCACATCGTAACCTGCACGGCGGGTTTGCCTCTGGACGGCGGCGCGTGGATGGACTATTGCGCTTTCATAGCCAGCTGCTTCGTTTACGTGAGCAACCAACCTTTTTTCGCTTTGATTCGTCTTCGCAAGGAGCCTCTATGCGACTGCTTCAGCGTCTGGCAGGGCTGTTCATCCTCATGATGTGCGGCGCCGTGTTCGCCCCCGGTGTACAGGCCGCGGAAAAAACTTACGCCGTGCTGCCATTTTCCGTGAACGGTCCCCAGGAATACCAGTACCTCTCCAAGGGGCTGCAGGACATGCTTTCCTCCCGGCTGTACTGGAAGGACAATGCCCGCCCCATGGCGCAACTGCCGGCGGATCTTCCCCCGGCCAAGGACCTTTCTCCGGAAAAGGGCCGTGAACTCCTGGCCCGGCTGCGGGCCGACGTGCTGGTGTGGGGCAGCGTGACCGTGATGGGTAACGATGCCAGCATCGACCTGCGCGTGGTGGACGCCAAGGGCGGCAGCTGGCCCCAGAGCGGCACCGTGAAGCTGGACAACCTCATCCCTTCCCTGGAAAACATTTCCCGCAAGCTCAGCGCCGAGGCCTTCGGGCGCACGTCCTCGCCGGCGCCTGCGACCGGGACCGCGGGGGCCCCGGCTGGCGGCGGGGGCGGCAAGGGCGAGATGGTCAACGCCATGAACCCGGCCCTGGTGCACAACGAGGCCGATCAGAACAAGCAGTTCTTCCTCAATCCCCAGTTCCGTTACGCCGGGGACGCCCAGTCCGAAGGCCGCATGCGCTCCCAGAGCCTACCCTTTGCCTCCGTGGGCATGATAGCCGACGACTTCAACGGCGACGGCCGGCGGGATTGCGCCATCATCGATGACACCCGCGTCTACGCCTACCGCTTCGACACGGACATGACCCTGCGCCAGGTGGCCGTGTATCAGGCTCCCGTGAGCCTGCAGAACCTGCGCATCAGCGCCATCGACCTCAATGGCGACGGCCGCAAGGAAATCGTCGTCAGCGCCGTGCGCATCACCTCCGCCGGCAACCGCGACAAGTACGAAAAATACGAGCCCCGAAGCTACGTCTTGAGTTTCGATGGCCAGAAGTTCACCCTGCTCAAGCACGACATCAAGTACTTCCTCAGCGTCATCAACACGCCGCCCCGCTTTGAACCCAAGCTCTACGCCCAAAAGCAGGGCCGTCAGAAGCTCTTCGAAAAGGGCATCTACGAGGCCATCCCCACCGCCACGGGCTTTGACCTCGGCCCGCGGCTCTTCGCGCCGGATCAGGCCAACGTCTTCAATTTGGGATACCTGCCCCAGCCCGATGGCTACAAGATCCTGGTGGTGGACAAGGACGACTATATTCTGGTGTTCACTGACACCGGCGAACGCCAGGCTCGCACGGACAAGCCGTACTTCGGTTCCTTCGTAGGCATGTTCGAGGACATGATGCCCGAAGGCTTCGAAGACGAAGTGCTCATGCGCGATAAGTATTATATCCCCATGCGCCTGACAACCTTCAACATCGACGGTGACGATCGCCACGAACTGCTGGTGAACCGGCCCATTTCCATGGCCGCCCAGTTCTTCCAGCGCTACCGCTACTTCCCCCAGGGAGAAATCCACTCCCTGTACTGGGACGGCGTAGGTTTGAACCTGGTGTGGAAAACCCGTAGCATCAAGGGCTCGGTGGTGGATTACGGCGTGGCGGACATCAACAACGATGGCATCACCGACCTGTATGTGCTGGTGAACACCCATCCCGGCGCCCTGGGCATCCAGAACCGCAAATCCATCGTGCTGGTGTACCCCCTGGACCTGTCCAGCACCAGCACCACCGTGGGCCAGGAGTTTACCGACGAGCCTGTCAGCCGGCTTCATCAGGAGTAGTTTCCGACAACCAGCGCCCCTTCGGGGGCGCTTTTTTTTTGCGGTACCTCCATGGACGGACCAGACCCCCGCCTTGTGCACCCCCTGCCAGGTATCACCCGGCTTTGCTTTCTCAACAACGTCGTCGCCCACCCTCAAATCGAGGTGGGCGACTACACCTATTATGACGATCCCGACGGCCCCGACCAGTTCCAGCACCGCAACGTGTTGTACCTTCTGATTTTATTGGCGACAGGCTGATCATTGGCCGCTGGTGCGCCATCGGAGCCAAGGCCACCTTTCTCATGAACGGCGGTCAGCACTGCATGGCGGGCTTTTCCACCTATCCCTTTCATATTTTTGGGCAAGGCTGGGAGCATGCCGCCCCGGCGCCACAGGAGCCCGCAGGCAAGGGCGATACCGTGGTGGGCCATGATGTCTGGATTGGGTACGAGGCCACCATCCTGCCCGGGGTGCGCATCGGCCATGGCGCGGTGGTGGGGGCCAAGGCCCTGGTGAGCCGCGACGTGCCACCCTACACCGTGGTGGCCGGCAATCCGGCCCGCCCGGTATACCAGCGATTTCCCGACGCCACCATCCAGGAATTGCTGCACATCGCCTGGTGGGACTGGGATGCGCAAAAAGTCACCCGCAATCGTGCCGCCATCGCCGGTGCGGACCTTGACGCCTTGCGCCGCGCCGTCTAATCCCTGCGGGACATGTTCAGCCTCTATCTTGCACAAGCAGTCACCTCGGGCCTGGCCCTGGGGGCGGTCTACGGCCTCATGGCCCTGGGCTTCTGCCTCATTTACAATGCCTCGCGGCTCATCAACTTTGCCCAGGGCGAGCTGCTGCTGCTTTCCGGCCTGGGTATCCTATCCCTTGTCCAGGCCCTGAACCTGCATTGGACCCTGGGCATCCTGGCCGCCTGCCTGTGGGGGTTTGTGCTGGGGCTGTTCCTGTACGCCACCACCCTGGGCCTGACCATGCGCGCCCACCCCCTGCGGCAGCTCATGCTCACCGTGGCCGCCAGCCTCATCTGGCAGGGCCTGGCCATCCTGGTCTGGGGCAAGCAGCCCCACGTGCTGCCGCGCATGGCCCCCATGCCAGACCTGCGCCTGGGACCCATGTATTTTTCCCAGGACACGGTCACGGCCATGGTGGTCTCCCTGGCGGCGGGCGGGCTGTTGCATCTGTTTTTGCGCCACACCCGCACGGGCACGGCGGTGCGGGCCGTCTCCATGCATTCCCTGGCGGCCACGCTGCAAGGGGTCAATCCCATCCGGACCTACGCCATCTGTTTTGCCCTGTCCGGCACCCTGGCCGCCCTGGCCGCCATGTGCGTGGGGCCCCAGACCATGCTGCGGCATGACATGGGGTTTGCCGTGGGGCTCAAGGGCTTTGTGGCCGCCACCGTGGGGGGCTACTCTTCCCTGGGCCGGGTCTTTTTGGGCGGCATTTTCCTGGGCGTGCTGGAAGCTGGTCTGGTGCTCGCCTTCAACAACGAACTCAAGGAAGCACTGACGTTCCTGCTGCTCATTGCGCTGCTGGTGGTCATGCCATTGGGGGAAAAGCATGCCCATGCCCGATAACCCGCGCCCGGCCGGCGTCTTTTCCCAGGGACGAGGCTGGAGCTTTGCGGGATTCTTCGGCGTGCTGGCCGCCGTGGGCCTGCTGGCGCCTTCCTACGAGCTGCTGGCCGTGAACCAGCACCTGCTGCTGTGCCTGAACGTGCTGGCCCTCAATTTCTGTCTGGGGCTGGGCGGTCAGGTGTGCATGGCCCAGGGCGCGTTCTGCGGCATGGGGGCCTACCTGTCCGCCATGCTGCACCAATACTATCCCGGCGGCAGCCTGTGGATTGTGCCGGCGGCGGCCCTGTGCACGGCGGCGGTGGGAGCGGCCGTCTCCCGCCCCCTGGAACAGCTGCATTCCGGCTTTCTGGCCATGGCCACGGTGGGGGTGCACAGCATTTTCATCAACGTGGTGCTGGCCTTCCCCCAGGTGACCGGTGGGGCCGAGGGCATGCTTTCGGCAGTGCCCCTGACCCTGCCCGGCGGGGTGACCCTCGGCGGGGACGGGTTCTACTTCCTCGCCTTTTCCGGGCTGCTCCTGGTGGGGGCGTTCATGTATGCCGCCCTGGAGAACTCCCGTCCCGGCCGGGCGTTGCTGGCCTGTCGGGAAGACCCCCTGGCCGCATCCTCCTGCGGCATCAACCGCCCTGCCATCCGCGCCCAGGCCTTTGCCCTTGGCGCGGCCCTGTCCTGCCTGGCCGGGAGCCTCTACGGACACTATGCCGGGTTCATCAGCCCTCGCCAGTTCGACCTTGGCCTTTCACTCAAGACCCTTTTATATTTGGTGATTGGTGGGCAGGGCCGGCTGTTCTCCCCCCTGGTGGCCGTGGTGGTGCTGGAGACGCTTCTGAGCCGCCTGGATTTTCTGGGCGATGCGCGGTCCCTGGTCCAGGGGCTGCTGCTGGCGGCGGCCCTGCTCATAGGCCCGGCCATGCGCGGCCACACGCCGCGCGCCCTCCTGCGGCGATGGCTTGGCAAGTCCCCGCCTTCCGTCGCCTAGCCTTCCGGCGCGGCCTGTGGTAGGGAACCAGGATTCACCCTTCCAAGGAGATACGGCCATGGGCAGACTGTTTTGTCGCATCGCGCCGCTTGCACTGCTGGCGGCCCTTGTGTTCCCCGCGCACCTCGTTGCCGCCGAGGGCGCAGACCCCATCAAGGTGGGCGGCCTGTTCGCCAGCTCCGGCAAATCCGCCTTCGTGGGCACGGCCAGCAAGCTGGTGGCGGAAATGACCGTCAAGCAGATCAACGGCGCTGGCGGCATCCTGGGCAGGCCGTTGGAAATGATCATTTTCGATACGGAATCCGACCCCAACGTCGCCCTGCAAAAGGCCCGGCAACTGGTGGAAAAGGAAGGCGTGCTGGCCCTCATCGGGCCCACCACCACCGGCGGCGGCATGGCCATCAAGCAGTACACCGAGGCCCAGCAAATCCCGGCCATCATGACCGTGGGTGGCGACGCCATCATCGCCGGCGGCAAGTATGGTCCCTTCCACTGGACCTTCAAGGTGCCCCAGCGTACCGAGACCGCGGTGAAAAAAATCTACGGGCTGCTGCAGGAAAAGGGCCTCAAGACCGTGGCCATTCTCACGGCCCAGGACGGCTTTGGCCAGGATGGCATGATGCACCTGGAGGCCCAGGCCGCCAACTACGGCCTGACCGTGGTGGCCAAGGAGACCCTGGACCCCAAGGACAGTGACTATTCCGCCCAGGCCTTCAAACTCACCGTGGGCAAGCCTGACGCCGTGGTGGTCTGGGTCATCGGACCGTCCGGCGCCATTGCCCAGAAGAATTTCAAGGCCCTGCCCAACTACACCGGCCTCGTGGTGCAGTGCCACGGCCAGCCTGATCCCAAGTTCATCGAACTGGCTGGCGAGGCCGCCGAAGGCGCCCTCATGCCCGGCACCAAGCTCATGGCGCCCGAGGCCCTCTCCGAGGACGACCCGCAGATTCGTCTCACCGCGGGCTCGGTACGCTGGGGCACCTTGAAGGTCCAGTGGAAGGGACCATACTTGCCGCCGGCGATGATGGCGTCGCCACCCACGGTCATGA